>NZ_VWWH01000138.1:0-12726 GCF_011753045.1 Burkholderia sp. Ap-955 | reverse complement strand
AGCGGAGGTTCTCATCGTGGCGTCCTCACTGCGTCAGCACGACGCCGCTGGCCGGCGACCACGACACGAACACGTCGTCGTTCCACGCCGGCGCGTTGTCGTTCATCAGGTGCGAGCTCGACAGGTTCGACACGACCGTCTTGCCGCTCGGCAAGCGCACGTGGTACAGCGAGTAGCTGCCCATGTACGCGATGTCGGTCACGACGCCGCGCGCCCAGTTGTGTTTCGAGTCGGGTTTTTCGCGCGACACGTGAATGCGTTCCGGGCGCACCGAGATGCCGACCGGCATGCCGAGCGGGCCGGTGACGCCGTGGCTCACGTACATGCGCGCCTCGAGGTCGTCGCTCTCGACGAAGATGTGATCGGGCTCGTCCTCGACCACGCGGCCCTCGAACAGGTTGGTCGAGCCGATGAACTCGGCCGAGAAGCGGCTGTTCGGAAACTCGTACACCTCGCCCGGCGCGCCGATCTGCACGATCTTGCCTTCGCTCATCACCGCGAGGCGGCTGGCCATCGTCATTGCCTCTTCCTGGTCGTGCGTGACCATCACACAGGTCACGTCGACCTTCTCGATGATGTTCACGAGTTCGAGCTGGGTCTTCTGGCGGATCTTCTTGTCGAGCGCGGACATCGGCTCGTCGAGCAAGAGCAGCTTCGGGCGTTTCACCAGCGAACGAGCAAGTGCAACACGCTGTTGCTGGCCGCCGGAGAGCTGGTGCGGCTTGCGCTGCGCGTACTTGCTCATCTGCACGAGCGCGAGCGCATCGGCCACGCGCTCCTTGATTTCGTGCTTCGGCGTGCCTTCCTGCTTGAGGCCGAACGCGACGTTCGATTCGACCGTCATGTGCGGGAACAGCGCGTACGACTGGAACATCATGTTCACCGGGCGACGGTACGGCGGCAGCGACGCGAGGTCCTCGCCGTCGACGAAGATCTTGCCGGAGGTGGCGGTCTCGAGCCCGGCGAGCATGCGCAGCAACGTCGACTTGCCGCAGCCCGAGCTGCCGAGCAGCGCGAACAGCTCGTTTTTCGCGATCGTCAGGTTCACGTTGTCGACGGCGGTGCTGTCGCCGAACTTCTTCACGACGTTTTCGATGCGCACGAACGTGTCGTTCGGCTTGAGCATGTCCGTCGCCGGGCGATGCATCGCATCAGGTGTACTGAATGAATCCCGTTTCATGATGGTCCGTTGTAAGCAGGTAAGCGAATCTCAGGCGTCAGGCACGACCGGCCGGGCGGTCGCACGGTGCTGGCGGAGAGGAATCGAGCGACGCCTCGTCCGGAACGTATGGCGCAACGAAACAGGGATGAGGGAACGCACGGCGATCGGCGGCCATCAGTGGCGACCGACCGGGGGCGTCGCGCCGGCTGTCGTGAAGATTTCATCGGTTTTCATCGGGCTTTCCGCGCGTTTCTGTCGTCTCCAGTGCGAATTTTTAAACTCGTCAAAAACCTTTTGGATCGCGGATTTCGGTTCCGGACATTGAACGGGATCGATGTTTGGCGAGGCGGGAAAACGGGGGCACGAGCCGGCCCCGTGCAGCAGCGCGGACGCCCGGCGGCATGCGCGCCGCCGGGTGAAACGGAGGGTGGGGAAAACGAGCAGCCGGGCGGCTGCCACGCGCGGCCGGTGCGCCGCGCGGGTCACGTCACTTCGCGTTCAGTTCCTTCCAGCGCCGGTAGACGTTGATCGCATCGCCGTGCTTCTGTTGCACCATCGGCAACCGGCGTTCGTCGATCGGCTTTGCATATTCGGCGTAGAACGTGTCGAGCTCGAAATACTTGCGGTCGTCGCGGTAGAACGGCGCGTAGTCCTCGCGCGTCGTGATGTAGATCACGCGCTTCGGGCTGCAGTAGTACAGCGAACCGAGGCACATTGGGCACGGGCTCGCGAGAATGTAGATCTCGCAGCCGCTCAGGTGCTCGGTGCCGAGCTTGCGGCACGCATCGCGCACCGCGAGGATCTCGGCGTGCGCGGTCGGGTCGCGGGTCTGCGCGACGAGGTTCGGGCTTTCCGCGACGATCTCGCCGTCGCGGACGATCACCGTCGCGAACGGGCGGCCGCCCTCTTCCACGTTCTTCATCGCGAGATCGATCGTGCGCTTCACAAAATCCATGGCTGCGTCCTCGTTGAAACGGAATGGCGGGAACGTGCGCCGGCCGGCGGCCAACGCACGTCGGGCGGGAACCTGCGCGGCACCGCTGACACGGCGCCGCGCCGGCGTCAGAACGGCTTGGTCGGCAGGTACTTGCCGTCGAGCGTGATCACCGCGCGCGAACCGCCTTCGGGATCGTCGACCTTCGTCACGTCGAGCCGGAAATTGATCGCGCTGATGATGCCGTCGCCGAACTTCTCGTGGACGAGCGCCTTCAGCGTCGTGCCGTACACCTGCAGCATTTCGTAGAACCGGTAAATGGTCGGGTCGGTCGGCACGCGATCGTCGATGCTGCCGCGCAGCGGGATCATCTGCAGCAGCAACACCGCGTCGTCGTCGAGGCCGAGCTTGTCGGCAACGCTGCGCGCGGCTTCCGCCGGCAGCGCATGCTGGCCGAGCAGCGCGGCGGTCACGAACGCTTCGCTCAGGCCCGTGCCTTCGGTGAGCTGCGCGAACGACAGGTTCTTGCGCGCCTTCGCGAGCACGATAGTCTCCGCCAATGCGTGGCGGGCGGTCTGGCTGTGCTGGGACTGGATCATGGCAATTCCTCGTGGTGGGATAGGAGCGATTCAGGCCGCGACGGGGAGCGTCGCGGGCGTGGCGCGGACCTCGGGATGGTCCGCCAGGGAAACGAACCGGCCGGTCGCGCCGTCGTAGGCGTCGATGCAGCCCGATTCGATGTCGTAGACCCAACCGTGCAGCGCGAGACGCCCTTCTTCGAGCGCAAGCCGCACGGCGGGGTGCGTCTTCAGGTTCGCCAGTTGCGCGACGACGTTCTCGCGCACCATCGAGTCGATCCGCTCGCGTTCGCTGCGATGCGTGCGCGCCTCGTTCACGACGCGCGCCGAATCGGCGTAGCGCAGCCAGTGGCCGACGGCCGGCATGGCGTCCATGCACTGACAGGTGGCGATCGCGGTCATCGCGCCGCAATCGGAATGGCCGCAGATCACGACGTCGGTCACGCGCAGCGCGGCCACCGCGTATTCGACCGATGCCGACACGCCGCCCGGCTCGGGGCCGTACGACGGCACGATGTTGCCGGCATTGCGGATCACGAACAGGTCGCCCGGTTCGCGCTGCGTGACGAGTTCGGGCACGAGCCGGCTGTCCGAGCACGAGATGAACAGCGCCCGCGGGTTCTGGCTGCGCGCGAGATCGCGGAACAGCGCGGCGCGTTCCGGATAGGCGTCGCGCTGGAACTTCAGGAAGCCTTCGATGATGTCCTTCATCGTGTGTTCTCCGGTGCAGGTGGAATCGATGAAGGGCAGGTTACGCCGGACTTCCAATAACGTAAAAGACTGATTTATGATCTGCCCGATAAGCAGGACTTATAGGAACCGCCATGCTGCTGCGCCACATCCACTACTTCCTCGCCGTCGCCGAGCACCGCAGCTTCACGCGCGCGGCCGCCGCGCTGCACGTGTCGCAGCCCGCGCTGTCCCAGCAAATCCGCCAGCTCGAGGAGACGCTCGGCGCGCAATTGTTCGACCGCACCGGGCGCGTGACGCGGCTGACCGATGCCGGCGACGTGTATTTCCGCTATGCGCGGCAGGCGCTGCACGATCTCGCGGAAGGCCGGCGCGCGATTCACGACGTTCAGGATCTGAGCCGCGGCTCGCTGCGGATCGCGGTCACGCCAACCTTCACGAGCTATCTCGTCGGGCCGCTCGTCGAGGCGTTTCACGGCCGCTATCCGGACGTGTCGCTGTCGGTGCGCGAGATGTCGCAGGAGCGCATCGAGGCGCTGCTCGTCGATGACGAGCTCGATGTCGGCATCGCGTTCGAGGACGTGCAGACGGCGGATATCGAAGCGCAAACGCTGCTGGTCGAAACGCTCGCGCTCGTCGTGAACCGCGGGCATGCGCTCGCCGGCAAACGCAAGGCCGGCCTGCGCGCGCTGCACGACGCGCCGCTCGTCCTGCTAACGGCCGAGTTCGCGACACGCGTGCAGATCGACCGCTATTTCCGCGAGCACGACGTGCGGCCGCGCGTGTTGATGGAAGCGAATTCACTGGGGGCGGTGATCGAGATCGTGCGCCGCACGAACCTGGCGACGCTGCTGCCGGCGACGATCGCGACCGGGCACGACGATCTCGCTGCCGTCGCGCTCGATCCGGCCGTCCTGCGGCGCACGGCCGTGCTGCTGCAGCGCAAGGGGGCGTACCGGAGCGCAGCTGCGCGCGCGTTCGTCGAACTGGCGTTGGCGCAGCAGGCGGGGAAAGGGGGCAAAGGAAAGTGAACCGCGCCCGGCACGTCTCGAGACGTGCCGGGTCATGAAGGCCGGCGTTGCCCCGGACCGGGGCAAGCCATCGCGTCAGTTGTACCCGAGAATCGCCACCGCCGCGACGTCCGGTCGATCGATCGTATTCCCGACGAGCGACGTCATCGGCTCCTGCAGCACGGCCTGATACGACGTCACGCGCGGCTCGTCCGACGCACCCGGCTCATCCATCGCCGGCTCATCGAACGCGGCATCGAAACCGCTGAAGAACGCCGGTTGCTTCTGCGAAAAAGTCATCTCCATTCCTTTCATTGATTGTGTTTTCGATGTTCTAACCTACCTGCTTCAACGCCGCCGCATGCACCGGCGCGCCGTCGTGCGCGGCCTCCGATCGCGCCAGCTGCGCGCGCGTGCGCCGCGTGATGTGAATCACCGCGAACACGACCGGCGCGATCAGCAGGCCTTCCGCCAGCTCGGGATCGACCGGCAGGTTCATCACATGCAGCGCCTTGAACGCCGCCGTCGCGAGCGACAGCACGTAGTACGAAATGGCCGCCACCGACAGCCCTTCGACCGCGTGCTGCAAGTGAAGCTGATTGCGTGCAGTACGTTCCATGCCCGCCAGCAGGCGCGTCACGTCCTTTTCCTGGGCAAGATTCACGCGCGTGCGCAGCAGGTCGACCGCCCGCGCGATCCGCGCGGCGATCTGCTCGTGGCGCGCCCATACGCTGCGGCAGGTTTCCATCGCCGGCGCGAAGCGGCGCTCCATGAATTCGGCAATCGTCGGCATGCCTTCGATACGCTCCTCGCGCAGCTCGTGGATGCGCGCCAGCACGAGCTTTTCGTACGCCCGCGATGCGCTGAAACGTGCGCCCGATCCCGACAGCGATTCGACCCGCACCGCGAGATGCGTGAGCTTGACGAGCAGCGCCGTGTCGTCGCCGTCCGCGCCGCTTGCGTCCATCCGCTGCATCAATGCATGCAGCGCGGCGTGGATCTCGTCGAGTTCGCGGCTCATCCGGCGCGCGACGGGTAGCGCGAGCAGCGCCATCATCCGGTACGTTTCGATTTCATACAGGCGCTGCAGCAGCCGGCCGCCCTGCTCCTCGCGGAAATCCTCGTCGACCACGAGAAAGCGCATGAAGCCGTCGTCGCGCACGTGCCAGTCGCAGAACACCTTGCCGCCGCCGAGCACGTTGCTGCCGACGAGCGCGGGCCCGTCGATCCAGCGGCGCAGGTCGCCGCACACGAGCCGCGCGGCGTCGCCCGACAGCAGCTCCATGCGCACCGCGACGAAGCGGATGCCGGCCAGCCGCGCGAACCACGCGGCCGGAATGCCTTCGATCGCGAGATCGTCGAAATAGCCGGTGTCGCGACGCGGCGCGACGAACGTGAAGGTCGAGAATTCGGTGTGGCGTTCCCACTTCAGGTGCCAGCCGCTCGGCGACTGCACTGCGTAGTGTGTCGCGCCTTCGTGCGGCGCGGCGATGCCGGTCTCGCGGCACAGCGCGTGCAGCAGCGTTTCGTGGATGTCGGGCTGGCCGTCCGCGTAGATCGCGTAATGCGTGAGCGACACGGCTTCGGCGAGCCGCAGGAACGGCCGGGCATGCAATTCCGCGGCCAGTGCGGCGCGCAACGGATGGTCCATCATCGAGACACCACGCTTTCCTGTTCAGTGCTGCACGCCGGCTCGGCCGGCCCGAACGCCGCGCCACCCTCGGGTGAAACGTCAGCGTGATCGCACTATGGCAGACACACAGCAACAATAAAAACGCATAATGCTGATCGTTACGTTCAGTTTTCCTGATACCCATGAAGATGCTCGATCACGACGTGCTGGCCACCGTCGTCGCCGTCGCGGAAACCGGCAACATGACCCGCGCCGCCGAGGCCGTGAACCGCTCGCAGTCGGCCGTGAGCATGCAGATCAAGAGCCTGGAGGACGCGATCGGGCGGCCGCTGTTCGTGCGCAAGCCGCGCAGCATCGTGCTGACGCGCGAAGGCGAGGTGCTGCTGGGATTCGCCAGACGAATGCTGGCGCTGCGCGACGAGGCATGGGCGGCCGTGGTGCGGCCGGAAGTGACCGGCAAGGTCGTGATCGGCGTGCCGGACGACTATGCATCGTCGCTGCTGCCGTCGGTCCTGAAGAAATTCTCGGCGACCTACCCGAAGGTCGAGATCCAGGTGATGGGGCTGCCGAGCAGCGCGCTCGCGCCGCTGATCAAGGACGGCACCGTCGATCTCGTGTGCGGCACGCGCATCAAGGGGCTGTCCGGCGACTTCATCCGCCACGAGCCGATGGCGTGGGCCGCGATGACGAACGGGCCGCGCGTGTGGGAAGAGCGGCCGCTGCCGATCGCGGTGTTCATGCCGGGCAGCGTCGCCCGCGAGAACGCGATCCGCAGCCTGGAGCGCGCCAAGGTGCCGTACCGCACCTCCTATGAAAGCCCGAGCCTGCTCGGGCTCCTCAGCATGGTCGAAGCCGGCCTGGCCGTCGCGCCGCTCGCGCGCTGCGCGATTCCCGCGCAGCTGTCGATGCTCGGCCGCTCGCACGGGCTGCCCGACCTGCCGCCGCTCGAGCTGATCCTCGCGCGCAGCACGAAATCGAAACGGCCGCCGTGCGACTTTCTCGCGGAACAGCTGATGGAAGACCTGCAGCGGCAGACCGGGCAGACCGGCGACGCGTGATCAGCGCGTCGCGCCGAACCCGGCCGCGCCCAGCGCCGCGTTGACGGTCGCGGCGACCGTATCGACGAGCGCCTCGAGCGTATCGCCGCGCACCAGCCGGTGTTCCGGCGCGACGTGCTCCTTGCGTTGCCAGCCCCACTGCGCGCCCGACGCGACCGAAAGCGCCGCGCCGAACGTGTTGCCGTGGCGGAGGCCGAAGGTGCTCACGCGCCGCTCCGCCACATAGTCCTGTTCGGGCAAACGGAGCCGGATCTCGACGGCGACCTGGTCGCGATCGTTGACCCGCGCGGCCGGGCTGACCGTCGACGCGAACATCTTGCCGATCCGCCAGGTCACGCAGGTTTCCCACGCGGCGAGCGGCCCGCCGGCCGCGTCGACCCCTTCGGTGTCGACCGACCACTGATGCCGGTCGGGTACGACGATCGCCTGATGCAGCAGCACTTCGGCCACGCGCACCGTCGTCACGAGCTGACGCGCGAGCTGCTGGCCCGACGGCAGCGATGCCGTCCTTACGCGGCGGCTTTCCGGCCGCGCGACAGGTACTGCTTCCATGAGGTCCATGACCCCTCCGTATTCAGGATCGGCGCCGCGCACGCGGTGCCGCGCGCCTGTCCGCCGTCCGTCGACGGACAGCACGGCGACCGGCAATCGGGCGGCGGATCAGACAAGCCATTCAGGAGCGAGCAATAACCGTTCCTCGCTTCACCGCGCCTTCGGCCCGATGCGCAACCGTCGCGCAACCGGCCCGATCACCGCATCGGCCTGCTGCGCGATCAGCATGTGCAGCGTGAAATCCAGGTCTTCCGGCGCGATGTCGAAGTGCACGTGAACCACGTCGCGCACGGCGCGCGCGCTGACGACGTACACGCCGAGCGGGGAATGCAGCAGCGCCGCGAGGCGGGCGTGCGCGTGTTCGCCGGAGTCGGCCGTCAGCGTGACGGGCAACTGCAGGCGCGGGCGCGGCGGCGGGAAAGGAATGACGTTGCTGCGTGCGCCGGCGTGCAACTGGCGGCCGGCGGCATTGAAGGCGGGAACGGGATGAATGAAGGTCATGGAGCGGACGGAAGCCGTCTCGGCTGTTCGACACATCCCCAGCTTAGAAGAGACGACATAAACGTCGTGCAAAAAAACGCACCGCCGATGCAAAAAACGGCATCGGGGACACAACACGCCAGCGGGCGGCGGCCGGCCGTGCGGTCGTCATGCGCGCGAGGGGGTCGCGCGCCACGGCGCGCGTCGACCTCGCCCGCGCCGCGTTCGCCCGTCAGTTCGTCCCGTTACGCGGCGAAGGCCTCGAGCGACGCGCGCCGCCGCTCGTCGACCATCGATTCGATCAGCGACACCAGATCGTCGGTCAGCGGATCGCAGATGCCCGGCGAGCGATGCAGTTCGAGGTCGGCCGCCGGCAGCGACGGAAAGCCGTCCGACTCGTCGAGCACGCGCCAGTTCTCGGGCAGCGTGCAGCGATCGATCATCGTCACGGCCGCGCCGTGGTTCACCGCGATCTTGATGCCGGTCGGGCTCTGGCTCGTGTAGACGACATGAAACGACCGGTCGGCCGTCGCGAGCGCCTGCAGCCCGCGCTGCCGGTAGCAGCACGTTTCCGGGAACAGCGCGAGCGGCACCGATGCATGGCGGTCGAGCGCGAAATCGCGGTGCGCGGCCCACACGACGTCGTGCCGGCCGAGCACCCGCCCGCCCGCGCCGGGCCCGTGCCGCACGACGAGCGCCACGTCGAGCTCGCCGGCCTGCAGCCGTTCGAGCAATTCGAGCGACATCCGGCAATGCACGTGCAGGCGCGCACCCGGCCGCATCGCATAGAACGACTTCAGCAGGTCTGGCAGCCACAGCTCCGCATAGTCCTCGGGCAGCCCGAAGCGCACGACGCCGCGGTCGCTGCTCGCCTGCTTCAGCGCGAGGATCGCGTCGTTCTGCACCTGGATGATCCGGCGCGCATGGATCAGGAAATTCTCGCCGTCGCGCGACAGCTCGAGCCGCCGGCTGTTGCGCATGAACAGGTGCGTGTCGAGCCGCTCCTCGAGCGTGCGGATGCGCAGGCTGATCGTCGATTGCGTGCGATGCAGTTGCCGGGCCGCCGCGGTGAAGCCACCGCTTTCGACGACCGCGACGAATGCCCGGATCAGTTCCGGATCGAGCGAACTGAGCTTCGACCAATCGGGCTTTTGAATGGCAGCCATCGAAATTACTCGCTTTCGAAAAAAGAAGGGAAGACGAAAGATAGGGCTCGGAGTACGCCGATTGTTGTCCGGATGCGCTCGGCCCTCCAACCCCTGCCCGGGTATGACAAACCCGGAGCCGGTACGCGAATGCCCACCCGCCGATCCTGCCCCGCCCGCCGTTACGACCACGGCCGAGGCCCGCCCGGCGGGCATTCGCGTGCCGGATTCAGGGCTTTCCCGGAGACGACGAAAACTCATGGCCCGATCAGAAAACATCGATTCACCGGCCGCATCCCGGCCCACCACAATCGCCTCACACCCACCTCATCGACGAGACACCGCAATGACCGCATCCCAACCCAGGCAGCTTTACATCGGCGAAGGCTTCGAAGGCCCCGGCGTCAACCTTGCGCACATCAACGTGCTGGTCGGCCCGCGCAACGGCCCGGCGGGCCAGGCGTTCGCCACCGCACTCGCGACGCCGTCGGCCGGCCATGCGCCGTTCGTCGTGATCGCGCAGCCGGGCGTGCCGACCAAGCCGCTCACGCTGTACGTGAACAAGGCGCAGATCGCCGGCGATTTCCACGGCAATGCCACGTGGGGCGCATCGCAGGCCGGCATCGCGAAAGCCGTGGCCGAAGCGCTCGAGAACGGCACGCTGCCGCCCGAAGCGGAGAACGACTGGGTCGTCGTGTCGGCGAACTGGGTGAACCCGCAGACCGACGATCTCGACGCCGTGTTCGAGAACAACTACCGCGCGTGCCGCAACGCGATCGTCGCAGCGATGGAAGGGCTGCCGCATCGCGACGCGGTGTTCGCCGCCGCGCGCGACGTGTCGAACCCGTTCTACACCCCGAAGAAAAACTGACGACGACAAGCGGCCGACGCGCGACGGACGGCCGCATCTGGAGGAAACATGGAATACGTCCGCCTCGGCCAGTCCGGCCTGAAGGTGTCCCGCCTGTGTCTCGGCACGATGAACATGGGCACCCCCGAATGGAAGCCCTGGATCTTCGACGAAGCGCAGAGCGAGCCGATCGTGCGCCGCGCGCTCGACGCCGGCGTCAACTTCATCGATCTCGCGGATTTCTATTCGACGGGCGTCGGCGAGGAAGTGGTGGGCCGCATCCTGAAGCGCAACGCGCGCCGTGAGGAGCTCGTCGTGACGACCAAGGTCGGCTACGACATGGGCAGCTATCCGAACGCGGGCGGCCATTCGCGCAAGCACGTGCTCGACGGCATCGACGGATCGCTGAAGCGCCTCGGGATGGATTACGTCGACATCTTCATGCTGCACTTCTTCGACGTGAACACGCCCGTCGAGGAAACGATGAGCACGCTGCACGACATCGTGCGCGCGGGCAAGGCGCGCTATATCGGCGTGTCGACGATGTACACGTGGCAGTTCGCGAAGATCATGCAGGCCTGCGAACGAAACGGCTGGGACAAGCCGATCAACATGCAGCTGCAGCTGAACCTCGCGTATCGCGAGGAAGAGCGCGAGATGGTGCCGTACTGCATCGACCAGGGCGTCGGCGTATCGGTGTTCAGCCCGCTCGCGCGCGGCCTGCTCACCTGCGAGCCGCAATCGACGCGCAACCAGACCGACTTCTTCACCGCGCAGATGTACGGCGATGCGTCATCGCTCGCGATCGCCGCATCCGTCGCGAGGGTCGCGAAGCGCCGCGGCGTGCCACCCGCGCAGATCGCGCAGGCATGGGTGCTGAGCCGCCCCGGCATCGCGAGCATGCTGGTCGGCGCGGATTCCGTCGCGCAGTTCGACAGCGCGCTCGGCGCGCTCGAAACGCAGCTCACCGACGAAGAGCTGCACGAGCTGGAACGCAACTACACGCCGTGCGACCTGATCAACGACTACACGGCCGGCAAGCGCATCGCGCGCGAATCGCGTCCGGCGCAGGGCAGTTTCGTGACGGAATGAAGGACCGAGGCTCCGACGCACTGAAGGAACGACACACAATGAATGAATTTCTGAGGACTGGCCATTTCATCGGCGGTGAATGGCACGAATCGCATGGCGCGAGCGATGCAACCTATCCGGTGCTGAACCCGGCAACCGGCGAGACGATCGCGAAGGTCGCGAAAGGCGGCGCCGACGACACGCAACGCGCAATCGATGCGGCAGCACACGCGTTTCCGGCATGGCGCGCCCTGACCGCGAAGGAACGCGGCGCCCGCGTGAAGCGCTGGGGCGAGCTGATGCTCGAGCATCGCGACGCGCTCGCCGAGCTGCTGACGCGCGAGCAAGGCAAGCCGCTCGCCGAAGCGCGTGGCGAAGTCGCGTATGCGGCGAGCTTTCTCGAATGGTTCGCGGAAGAAGCGAAGCGCATGTACGGCGACGTGATCCCGAGCCCGAAGCCGAACTCGCAGATCGTCGTCACGCGCGAGCCGGTCGGCGTCGTCGCGGCAATCACGCCGTGGAATTTCCCGCTGGCGATGATCACGCGCAAGGCCGGCCCCGCGCTCGCGGCCGGCTGCACGATGGTGCTGAAGCCGTCCGAGGAAACGCCGCTGTCCGCGTTCGCGCTCGCGGTGCTCGCCGAGCGCGCGGGCGTGCCGGCCGGCGTGTTCAACGTGGTGTCGGGCGACGCGGTCGCGATCGGCGAGACGCTGACGAGTTCGTCCGTCGTGCGCAAGCTGTCGTTCACGGGTTCGACGCGGGTCGGCAAGCTGCTCGCGAAGCAGTCGGCCGACACGCTGAAGAAGCTGTCGCTCGAACTCGGCGGCAACGCGCCGTTCATCGTGTTCGACGATGCCGATCTCGATGCGGCGGTCGAAGGCGCGATCGCGTCGAAGTTCCGCAACACGGGCCAGACCTGCGTATGCGTGAACCGCTTTCTCGTGCAGGACGGCGTGTACGACGCGTTCACGCGCAAGCTCGCAGATGCCGTGCGCAAGCTGCGTGTCGGCAACGCGCTCGCGGGTGAAGTCGACCAGGGGCCGCTGATCAACGAAGCGGCGCTCGGCAAGGTCGAGCGGCACGTGGCCGACGCCACCGCGAAGGGCGCGCACGCGCTCACCGGCGGCAAGCGTCACGCGCTCGGCGGCACGTTCTACGAGCCGACCGTGCTGACCGGCATGACGGCCGACATGCTGATCGCCGAAGAGGAAACCTTCGGCCCCGTCGCCGGCTGCTTCCGCTTCGCGACCGAGGAAGAGGCCGTGGCCGCGGCCAACGACACGCCGTTCGGGCTGTCCGCGTACTTCTACACGCGCGACCTCGGCCGTGCGTGGCGCGTGTCGGGTGCGCTGGAGAGCGGCATGGTCGGCGTCAACGACGGGATCATCTCGACCGAAGTCGCGCCGTTCGGCGGCGTCAAGCAATCGGGGCTCGGCCGCGAAGGCTCGAAGTACGGCCTCGACGAATACGTGGAACTCAAGTACACGCTGATGGCCGGCCTCGGCCGCTGATCCCCGGCCGCTCCCCGCGGTCGACCCGCGCCGCGCGCCGCCCGGCCGCGCG
>NZ_VWWH01000137.1:0-13133 GCF_011753045.1 Burkholderia sp. Ap-955 | reverse complement strand
CCAGTCGCGCGCACGCACGCCGCCACGTGCCACGAACGCGCGTGCGGTCGCCCGCGCGAAGTCGAGGCCGGCCTGCCCGCCCCGATGCAGCAGGTTCGTATCGTCGAGCGCGGCGATCAGCGAGAAGCATGCATCGACGCGCGCGGCTTCCGGGTCGCCCGGCAGGTCACGCTGCGCGCGACGCAGCGCGGGCAGCCCGACCGCATAGACGGTCGTGAAACCGTCGGCCGCCTCGCGACGTGCGCCGCCGACGCCGTAGCGGCGGCTCGCGCGTTCGCCGTGGCTGTCGGGCAAGCGCGGGCCGCCGAGGATATCGGCACCCCAGCGGCGCGAAACGAACGCACCGAGCGTCATTCCGACCGGCACGGCCCCCGGCATCGCACGGCGGCCCGCGGCCGCACACAGCAGCCCGAGCCCGAAGATTGCGCCGCGATGCGTGTTGACGCCGCCGGTCGCGGCGAGCATCGCGTGCTCGGCACGCAGGCCGATCTTGCGCAGCACGGCCATGTCCGCATCGCGTGCGCCCGCGTCGGCCAACTCGGCGAAATACGGCCGCAGCACGGCGGCGCTGCGGGCGAACGTCGCGGCATCCATGTCGGTGTGACTGCCGGTGTCGACATGACTGACGAGCCCCGGCTTCGGAAAGGTCGCGATTTCGAGCACGAGGCTGCGCTCGGCCAGTTCGGCGATGCGCTCGGCGTCGGACGGCGCCGGTACGCGGCAGGCAGCCCATGCACTCATCGCACACCTCCGATGAATGCGTCGGCCGGCATCAGTTCGACGGTGATCGCGGTCTTGACCGCGACTTCAGGCTGCCGCGTATGCAGTTCGCGCCAGTTGACGCCCGCGCCGTCGTCGCGCAGCAGTTCGCCGTCGATGCGCATCGGCGCGCGCGCGTCGATCGCCGCGAGGCCGTCGAGCAGCGGCGCGAGCGACGCCGGGTCCGGCAGCGGGAACGCGATGTCGAGATCGGACGACGCCCCCAGGTAGGGTTCGCCCGTCAGCGCCTGCCATGCAAGGCTGCCGAACACGCGGCCCTGCACGCCGTAACGCGCACCGAGCGCATCGAGTTCGCGCAACGCCGTGCGCCACGCGTCGGGCGCGGCGGCGAGCACGTCGGACAACGCCGGCAGCAGGCTGACCTTCGCGAGCGCGTCGACAGCCGCGTTCAGCGCGATGCGCCGCTTGCCCGCGGAAGGCGGCAGCGGCAGGCCGAGCGGCACGCGGCCGGCATCGGCCTCGTCGGGCGACGCGCGGCGTACGATCAGCGGCCAGCCGCGTTCGGCCCACGCCTGCACGAGCGGATCGGCCGCGAGCGCGGGATCGCGTGCGAATGCCGCGCCCCACCCCGCCGCCGTCAGCGTGACGAGCGTGTGGCGGCGCAGCGGCAGCTCAGCGTGCGGCACGCGCGAGTGCCTCGACGCGCTGGGCGACGTCGGCGGCAACCGGCCGGCCGCGCGCGGCACGCGGGTCGACGCGGGCGGCCGGCTTGCCGAGCCATTCACCGACCTGCGCGTCGAGCGCGCGGGCCGGATCGAGCACGGCGTCGACGGCGCCCATCTTCACGAGATTGTCGAGCCCCGGCGCGAACACGGGCGTCGAGCGCGACATCTCCTTCAGCACGTCGATCGGCAGCTTGGTCACGCGCGACATCGACGGCAGGTCCATCACCTCCGGCTCGGCGCCCGGCACCGCGAGCAGCGTGCGTGTCGCGAGTGCGGTCGCGATGAACGCGCCGGCGGCCGTGTGGCCATACAGCACGCCGATCGTCCGGTGCCCGGCGAGATCCGCGTGCATCAGGCACTTCGCGAGATGCGACAGCCCTTCGTTCAGGCCCAGCAGCTCGTCGCGCTTGCTCATCCGCTGGCTGTCGCTGTCGACGAGCACGAGGATCGGCGTGTCGCCACCGCGTTCGATCGTGTCGAGCACGCGCGCCGCGAGCGTCAGCGCCTCGTCGATGCCGAACGGCAAGCGGTCGGCGACGCCGATCACGTCGACGCGCGTGCCAGCCAGTTCCGCGTGGCCGGTCAGCAGCCCGCCGTGACGGGCGATCGAATGGCCTTGCGGGAACAGTGAATTCAGCACTTCATCGAGCGTCATGCGAGCTCTCCTGCAGTTGGTCCGCGAGCGCGGCGAAGGCACCGTCCGGCATCCCCGGAATCGCTTCCGGTACGCTTGCACCGAGCGTGCGCCACACGTCGAGCGCATCCTTGCACGCGCCGAACCGTTCGACGCGCGCTTCGAGGCGGGCCTGTTCGGCGCGCAGCATCGCCGCATCGAACTTCGGCGCACGGCCGATCAGCTCGAGCGCCGCCGCGCGGAACGCATCGGGCGTGTCGGCCACGTAGCGATCCGCGCCGCCGATCAGCCGCCGGTGCTTGCCGCCCATCGTGCGCCAGATCAGCGCGCGGTCCTTCGCATCGAATTCCTCGACGCCGCGATTGGTCTCGATCACTTCGGGGCCCGACACGCTGATGCGGCCCTGCTCCGATACCGCGAGCGCCGAGCAGCACGCGGCGAGCAACCCGCCGCCGCCATAGCAGCCCGCGCGCCCGCCGATCAGCCCGATCACCGGCACGCCGGCCGTGCGCGCTTCGACGAGCGCGCGCATGATCTCGGCGATCGCGAGTTCGCCCGCGTTCGCTTCCTGCAGCCGCACGCCGCCCGTATCGAACAGGATCAGCACCGGCTTGCCGGTTTCGCGCGCGGCCCGCAGCAGCCCGGTGAGCTTCGCGCCGTGCACTTCGCCGAACGCGCCGCCCATGAAGCGGCCTTCCTGCGCGGCGACGAACACCGGCCGGCTGTCGAGCCGGCCGTGGCCGACCACCATCCCGTCGTCGAACTGCTGCGGCAGGTCGAACAGCGGCAGGTGCGGGCTCGTCACGCGCTCGGCCGGGCCGAGGAATTCGCTGAAACTGCCCGTGTCCAGCAGCCCGTCGATGCGCTGCCGCGCCGATGCTTCGTACCAGCTCGCGGCATTCGCGACGAACGTGGGGGCGTCGTGATCGTGCTTCACGTCGTTCATGCTGCCTCTCCCTCGATCGCCCGCACCGCCTGCGCAAGCCGCAGCGACACCATGTCGGGCCGCGCGCCGCCGTCGTTGATCGACAGCTTCAGGCCGCCCGGTGTGCGCCGCTCGACGAAATCCGTGACGACGGCCTGCCACACCGCACCGAACCCGACCGCCGCCGTGCGGATGTCGATCTCGCAATCGTTGCCCGGCAGCACGCGCTCGACGAGCACTTCGAGATTGCCGGATGCCACCACACCGACGAGCGCCGCGGCCTGCTCGCCCTTCGCGCGTTCGCGCGCGGTGAAGCGATAGTTCAACTGTTCCATGCCCTTGTCCTTACCAGTTGCGGAACCGGGCCGGCGGCGCATAGAGGCCGCCCGACCAGTGCACGAGATCCTTGATCGAACGCGCGGCGAGCCAGCGGCGATCGGCGTCGAGCGGATCGATGCCGAGATCCTCCGGGCGACGGATCACGCCGCGCTCGCGCAGCCGCTCGACCATCTTCCGGTCGCGGCCGCGGCCGACTTCCGTATAGCCGGCGACGCCGCGGATCGCGTGCTCGCGTTCGTCCTTGTCGCGGCACATCAGCAGGTTCGCGATCCCTTCCTCGGTGACGATGTGCGTGACGTCGTCGCCGTAGACCATGATCGGCGCGAGGTCGAGCTGCAGCTTGTCGGCGAGCTTCAGCGCGTCGAGCTTCTCGACGAACATCGGCACGTTCTTGTCGCCGAACGTCTCGCCGATCTGCACGACGAGCTTGCGGCCGCGCCTGAGCGCCGCCGGCGTGTCGGGATCGGCTTCCGCGCCGGCCTTCAGCCACGGCTCGCTCGGATGGCGCCGGCCGCGCGCGTCGCTGCCCATGTTCGGCGCGCCGCCGAAACCGGCGATGCGCTCGGCCGTGACCGTCGACGAATGGCCGGACAGGTCGATCTGCAGCGTCGAGCCGATGAACATGTCGCACGCATACAGGCCGGCGGTCTGGCAGAACGCGCGGTTCGAGCGCAGCGACCCGTCGGGGCCCGTGAACCAGATGTCGGAGCGCGCGCGGATGTAGTCGTCCATCCCGACTTCCGAGCCGAAGCAGTGGATCTGCTCGACCCAGCCCGACTCGATCGCGGGAATCAGCGTCGGGTGCGGATTGAGCGCCCAGTGCGAGCACACCTTGCCCTTCAGCCCGAGCTTCTCGCCGTAGGTCGGCAGCAGCAGCTCGATCGCGGCCGTGTTGAAGCCGATCCCGTGGTTCAGGCGCTTGATGCCGTACGGCGCGTAGATGCCCTTGATCGCGAGCATCGCGGTGAGGATCTGCGTTTCGGTGATCGCCGCCGGATCGCGCGTGAACAGAGGCTCGACGTAGAACGGCCGGCCGGCCTCGACGACGAAATGCACGCGGTCGCCCGGGATGTCGACGCGCGGCACCTTGTCGACGACGCGGTCGACCTGCGCGATCACGATGCCATCCTTGAACGCGGTGGCCTCGACGACGGTCGGCGTATCTTCGGTGTTCGGGCCGGTGTACAGGTTGCCGTCGCGATCCGCGCTGACCGCGGCGATCAGCGCGACCTGCGGCGTGAGGTCGATGAAGTAGCGTGCGAACAACTCGAGATAGGTGTGCACCGCGCCGAGCGCGATCTTGCCGCCGAACAGCAGCTTCGCGATCCGCTGCGACTGCGGGCCAGAGTAGGCGAAGTCGAGACGCTTCGCGATGCCGCGCTCGAACACGTCGAGATGCTCGGGCAGCACGACGCCCGATTGCACCATGTGCAGGTCGTGCACCTTCGCACTGTCGACGTCGGCGAGCGCCGTCGCGAGCAGGTCGGCCTGCTTCTGGTTGTCGCCTTCGAGGCAGACGCGGTCGCCGGGCCGCAGCACCGCTTCGAGCAACGCCACGGTGTCGCGCGCATCGACCCGCTTGCCCTGCGCGTAAGCCGCGCCGGCCGCGAGGCGTGCATCGCGCGCCTGCCGCGCGTGATTCCATCCCGTCATGAACAGTTCTCCCGCTTCGATGGTTCAGCGGCATTCTAAGCCTGGCGCCGCCGCCGATTGATGATGTTGACGAATGCGACTCAGAGGACGCGGCGATGGATGCAGCCCGGGCACGAGCCGCCCATCGGCCGGGCCTACGCGCCGACCAGCGCGCGCGTCGTGAAGAACAGCAGCGACGGCCCGAGCAGGCAGCCGACGCCCGTGTGGAACGTCGCGACGAGCGCGCCGTACGGGACGAGCCGGCGGTCGGTCGCGGCGAGCCCCGCGCTCACGCCGCTGACGGTGCCGGCCAGGCCGCCGAAGATCATCGCGGAGCGCGGCGTCTTCAGGCCCATGAAGTTGGCCGCGACCGGCGTGCCGACCATCACGATGATCGCCTTCACGAGGCCCGTCGCGATGCTGAGCGCGATCACGTCGGAACTCGCGCCGATCGCCGCGCCCGTGACGGGGCCGACGATGTAGGTGACGGCGCCCGCGCCGATCGTCGTCATGCTGACCGCGTCGGTATAGCCGAATGCGCGCGCGACGCACGCGCCGACGATGAACGGCAGCACGGTGCCGAGCAGCAGCGACACGACGCCGACGAGCCCGGCCTTGCGCGCCTCGGTCGGCTGCACTTCGAACGCGGTCGCGACGATCGCGAAATCGCGCAGCATCGCGCCACCCATCAGGCCGACGCCCGCGAACAGCTTGACGTCGGCCAGCCCCTTCTCGCCGCCGGTGAATGCGCCGCCGACATAGGCGAGCACGAGGCCGATCACGATCGCGATCGCGGAGCCGTGCACGCGGCCGAACGTGAGCTTGCGCGACGCGATCGACGACAGCCACATGATCAGGCCGACCAACGCGAACGACGCGACGAGCCCGTTATGGGCGACGGTTTTTTCGAGCATCTGCAGCATGGCGGCCTCCTTCACTGTTCTTCGAATTGCGGCACGCCCGCGAAGGCCGTGTCGTCGCGCCCCGTGCGCGCGAGTACCGCGATGCAGCATGCGCAGATCGCGACCGCACCGACGGCGGCCAGCAGCGCGACCGGCCCGCCCTTGAGCGCGGCGACGACGTTCTGGTTCGCGGCCATCGCGACGACGACCGGGATGTACATCGCGCCCCAGAAACCGACGCCGGCCTCGGTCTCCTTCGGCAGCCAGCCGCGCCGGTGCAGCCACAGGCGCAGGCAGATCAGCAGCAGCATCGCGATGCCGACGCCGCCGACGTTGGTCTTCACGCCGATCGCGCTGCCAAGCAGGTCGCCGAGGAACAGTCCGGCCAGGTGGCAGAACGCCAGCAGCGCGGTTCCGTAGATGATCATGAGTCGTCTCCAGTCTCTTCGTGACGGGCGCCTGACGCGTGCGGGAGCCAGGCCCGCACGCCGATCCCGGGCGGACTGTCTGTCTCCTGCGGCGGGGCGCCGCGGCCCGGTGGCTCGTCGTGCGAGCGCGTTCTCGGGGTCGATGGGATGATGCGGTTTCGGGCCGAACGCCGGATGGCTTAGACTGACCGATGCCATCGGCGGCACGACACGGGCTACGCGTCCGGTGCCCCCCATTGGCGGAGGCCGCACTGGCGCGTGATCCGATACTAGCGCCGCACAATCCGGCCATTTATGAAGTTGTCGAAACCGATTCAGTGGATTTAGCAATGCGCCCGTTACCGCCCGAGCTGCTGCGCAGCTTCGTCGCCGTCGCCCAGTCCGGCAGCTTCACTGCCGCATCCGAGCGCGTGAGCCTGTCGCAATCGACCGTCAGCCAGCATATCCGCCGCCTCGAGGAGCTGCTCGACCGGCCGCTGTTCGAACGCGACACGCGCAACGTGCACCTGTCGCAGCACGGCGACGCGCTGTTCCGCTACGCGGTGCGCATCCTCGAACTGATGGACGAGGCTGTCACGTCGGTGTGCGGGCCGCCGCTGTCGGGCAAGGTGCGGCTCGCGATGTCGGAGGATTTCGCGTCGGCGCACCTGACGGCCGCGCTCGCGAGCTTCGTGCAGCGCAATCCGGAAGTCGAGCTCGCGATCTCGACCGGGCTGTCGGGCGACCTGTTCGACGCGCTCGACGAGGGGCGGCACGATCTCGTGTTCGCGAAGCGCATCGCCGGCAGCCGGCGCGGCCGCGTGATCCGCAGCGAACCGCTGTACTGGTGCACGGGCCCCGATTCGCGGATCACCGGCCACGAGGCCGTACTGCCGCTCGCGATGCATCCGGAGCCGAGCGTGTCGCGCCGCCGCGTGCTCGAATCGCTCGAGGCCGTCGGGCGGCCGTACCGGATCGCGGTCGTGAGCAGCAGCGTCGCGGTGTTGCGCGCCGCCGCGAGCGCGGGGCTCGGCGTCAGCGCGTTCGCCGGCTACGTGATCCCGGCCGGGCTCGCGCGGCTCGACGCCGGGCTGCCCGAACTCGGCGAACTCGAATACGTGATCGACCGGCCGGCGGCCGCGTCGCGTTCGACGCTCGCACTCGAAGCGACGCTGATCACGGCGGCGTCGGAGTTGTAACCGCATCGGGAGCGACCTACGCAGGGGAGATCGCACCCGCACCTGACAGCTTTGCCCGGAACGCGTCATCGTCCACGCAGCGCCCGCTCGCGACAATGGACCCATCGGAACGCACGGCCGGCCGCCGCGCGCATCCGGTGTCCCGTCCCCTTGATCGGAGCACGCCATGAACAACGTCCTGCGATTCGCCGTCGCGACCGCTACAGCCGCCTTGCTCTCCCCCGCCTTTGCCCAGACCGACGCTTCGGCCCCGGCACAACAGGGCCTGACACGCGCGGAAGTCATCGACCAGCTCAAGCAGGCCTATCTCGACGGCGAACTGCCGACCAACGACGGCAACTACCCGCCGGACGCCGCGACACGTTCGCGCAACCGCGAACTCGTGCAGGCCGTGAGCCCGGCGTGGCTGGCCCACACGCCGCCCGCCAGCCAGGCGACGTCGCAGCAATGACCGGCGCCGCCGCGCCGGCGCAACGCCATCAGGATCACGGCAGGAAGCTGCGGCGCCGCGCGTCGATCAGCTCGACGAGCAACCGGTCGCGCTCCGCCGCCAGTTCCTGCATCGAGCGCTCGCCCTGGATCGCGCGCAATTCGTCGTTCAGCTTGCGATCGACGTCCGGATCGAACGAAGGCGTGCCGAGATCGTCCCACCAGCTCGTGATCGGCCCCGACAGGTGTTCGAGAAAATGCGCGATCCCGCCCGCGCCGCCGCCGAGGTGATAGGTCAGGCACTGCCCCATCAGCCCCCAGCGCAGGCCGGGCCCCCATGCGACGGCCTTGTCCGCATCGGCCACGCTCACGACGCCTTCGCCGACGAGGTGATACACCTCGCGGAACAGCGCGGCCGCGAGCCGGTTCGCGACATGGCCGGTCATCTCCTTGTTGAGGACGATCGTCTGCTTGCCGAGCGCATCGTAGAAACCCTTCACGCGCGCGATCACGTCCTGGCTGGTGGCATCGCCGCCGACCAGCTCGACGAGCGGAATCAGGTGCGGCGGATTGAACGGATGCGCGATCAGGCAACGCTCCGGATACTTGTCGCACGCGGTCTGGATGTCCGACATTTTCAGGCCCGATGAACTCGATGCGATCGGCACGTGCGCGGGCAGCACGTCGTCCATCTGCCGGTACAACGCGCGCTTCAGGTCGAGCCGTTCCGGGCCGTTCTCCTGCACGAAGTCGACGCCGTCGAGCGCACGCACGAGATCGGCGTCGAACGACAGCCGCGCGGAAAGTTCGGCGGCCCGGTCGCCGAGAAACGCGGCCAGCGCGTCGCGCAACCGCATGTCGGCTTGCGGCGCCGGATCGGTCGCGACGACGTCGAAGCCCTGCGTCAGATAGAAAGCGGCCCAGCTCGCGCCGATCACGCCGGCGCCGACGATCGCGATGCGTCGAATGTCCATGATTGTCCCGTGTCGTTGGTCTGCAAACAGATCGCGGCGATTGTCGCATCGAATCGCGCGGGCCTGCATTGACGCAGATTGCAGATTCCCTCTTGAAATGCGTTTCGGCTGCCACTAATTACGCGTCGTCGGGCAGTGCAACATGCAGCGCACTGCTCCCGTTTCGATCCAGTGGAGCATCCACGACGCGCCCGCCGCAGGCGCCGCGCCGTCACGTCTCCCGCGTTCCCTGTTCAGGAGGACCAACATGAGCGGTATCCATTTCGGCAGCGACCTGTTCGACGAATTCGCCCGCGTGCAGCGGCAAGTGGCCAACCTGCTCGGCGATCGTCCGACCGGCATTCGCGCGGTACGGCCCGGCGCCTTTCCCGCGCTCAACGTCGGTGCCACCGACGGCGCCATCGAGATCGTCGCATTCGCACCCGGCATGGCCGCGGCCGACTTCGACGTCTCGATCGACAAGGACCTGCTGACGATCAGCGGCGAGCGCAAAGCTGCGCCGCGCGGCGAAGGCGACGATCTGCGCACCTATGCACAGGAACGCTTTCACGGTGCATTCCGCCGTGTCGTCGAGCTGCCGCGGGACGCGGATCCCGACCAGGTCAGCGCCCGCTACGAAAACGGCTGCCTGCTGATTCGCGTCGGCCGGCGCGAGGCATCGAAGCCGCGTGCGATTACCATTCAATAATACTCAGGATACCGACATGAATGCGAACCCGACCCTGGCCGAGCGTCAGACGAACACCGTCCACCCCGCTGCCGCCGAAGCGGCCCGCCGGCCCGCGATCACGCCGGCCGTCGACATCGTCGAGAATCATCTCGGCGTCACGCTGCGGGCCGACCTGCCCGGCGTGCCGCGCGAGAACCTCGACGTGAAGGTGCACGACAACACGCTGACGATCGAAGCCGACACGCATCTCGACACACCGGCCGACCTGCGCGTGCGGCACGCCGAAATCCGCGCGACGCGCTATGCGCGCAGCTTTGTACTGAGCCCCGATCTCGACACGTCGAGGATCGATGCGAACCTGCGCGACGGCGTGCTGACGCTGACGATTCCGCGCCGCGAGGAAACGCGTCCGCGCCGCATCGACGTGACGGCCGGCA
The DNA here is from genome assembly GCF_011753045.1 of Burkholderia sp. Ap-955. Lineage (NCBI taxonomy): Bacteria > Pseudomonadati > Pseudomonadota > Betaproteobacteria > Burkholderiales > Burkholderiaceae > Burkholderia > Burkholderia sp. Ap-955. The sequence goes on along the minus strand of NZ_VWWH01000137.1, from coordinate 3,140 downwards.
ACGCATAAGCCCCACGCGGGCGGTCATCCCGCACGCATGAAAAAGCCCCGCCGGGTACGCGCCCGGCGGGGCTTTATTACGACGTGCAGCGCAATCAGTCGAAGTCGAACAGGTCGAACACCGATTTCTTGCGACGCTGGCCGTCGTGCTTGTAGCGATCGTCGTGCGAGCGGCCATCGTGTCTGTCACGGTCGTCGTAAGAGCGAGCATCTCGCCCCCACCCGCCGTCATGGCCGCGCGGCGCTTGCGCATCGTGCCGCACGGGCACATCGTCGCGACGCACCGGCGCGTCGCCGGTCTCGCGTGCGATCAGCTTGTCGAGTTCGCCGCGGTCGAGCCACACGCCGCGGCAGGTCGGACAGTAGTCGATCTCGATCGACTGGCGCTCGGCCATCAACAGGTCGGGCGTCTTGCAGACTGGGCATTTCATCGCGCTTCTCCTTTCCGTGCGAATTTCGTCTGGATTCCCTATGAGGCGCGTGACGCCGGCCACCGCAGCGGCAGCCGTGTCACGCGCGCTGGCTCAGTGGCCATCCGTCGGTGCCGAGCGCTTCGCCTTCGCGCGCCGCGCCAGCATGTTCATGCCTTCGACGAAAGCCGAGAACGCCATTGCCGCGTAGATATAGCCCTTCGGCACATGCGAACCGAAACCTTCGGCGATCAGCGTCATGCCGATCACGACCAGGAACGACAGCGCGAGCATCACGATGGTCGGGTTGCGGTCGATGAAGCGTGCGAGCGGCTGCGCGGCGAACAGCATCACGGCGACGGCGACGATCACCGCGACGAACATGATCGGCACGTGCTCGGTCATGCCGATCGCGGTCACGATGCTGTCGATCGAGAACACGATGTCGAGCATCACGATCTGGCCGATCGCGGCCCACATCGTCAGGCCGACCGCGCCACCCCCACCGCCCGCGCCTTCACCGTCGCGCGACACGTGGTGATGGATCTCGGTGGTCGCCTTCCACACGAGGAACAGGCCGCCCGACAGCAGGATCAGGTCGCGCCACGAGAACGCATGGTCGAACAGCGTGAACACGGGTTCGGTGAGGCTCGCGATCCACGCGACGCTGCCGAGCAGCGCGAGGCGCATCACCAGCGCGAGCGCGATGCCGAGGCGCTGCGTGCGGGCGCGCTGCGCTTCGGGCAGCTTGTTGCTGAGGATCGAGATGAAGATCAGGTTGTCGATGCCGAGCACGACTTCCATCACGACGAGCGTCAGGAGCGCCGCCCAGACGGCGGGGTCGGCGGCAAGTGTCAGCAGGTAATCCATGAAATGGGCCGATACGAAAGTGGAAAGCCAGATCATAGGCCGCCCCGAACTTCGAAAAAATCAGAGAGAATCTGATTTTTGGTTCGGTTTTTCCGAAATTACGATCCGATGCTCAATTTCCGCCATCTGTACTACTTCTGGGTCGTCGTGAAGGAAGGCGGCTTCGCGCGTGCGGCCGCGCGGCTCGACATGGCCGTGCAGACCATCAGTGCGCAGGTGCGCGACCTCGAAAAAGCGCTCGGGCACCAGTTATTGCGCCCGGCCGGGCGCGGCGTCACGATGACCGACGCCGGCCAGGCCGCGTTTGCGCGCGCGGAGGCGATCTTCGAGATGGGGCGGCTGATCCCCGACGAAGTGCGCGCGGCGGCCAGCCAGCCGACCGTGCGGCTCGCGGTCGGCCTCGCGGACGGCATTTCCAAGCTCGCCGCGCACGCGATCCTGGCACCCGTGCTGGATACCCCCACGCTGCGGCTGCTGTGCCACGAAGGCGAGCACGATGCGCTGCTCGCGGAGCTGGCGCTGCATCATCTCGATCTGGTGCTGGCCGGCCAGGGCGCGCCGTCCGGCTCGAACCTGCGCGTGACGAGCGAGCGGCTCGTCGCGTCGCCGGTCGACTGGTATGGCCCCGCGGCGCTCGTCACGCCGGCCGCGCGGCAGCACTTTCCGCAGTGCCTTGCCGACCTGCCCGTGCTGTTGCCGACCGCGCATTCGGCGCTGCGCGCGCGCCTCGACCAGTGGCTGGAGGGTGAACGGATCGTGCCGCGCGTGGCGGGGGAATTCGAGGACAGCGCGCTGATGGCCGTGTTCGCGGCGCGGGGCCTCGGCGTGTTCCCGCTGAGCGAACTCGGGGCGAACGATGCGTCGCTGCTGCGCGGATTGCGCCGGCTCGGGCGCGCGGGCGACGTGACCGAGGAGATCCACGCGATCCGCTCCCGGCGCGGCGAACACCATCCGCTGACGTCGCAATTGCTGGCCGCCGCACGCGGCGCACCGGCCGCCTGAAGCGAGCGCGACATCAAAGGAAACTATAATGACGCCCCGGCCTTACGAGATTGCCGCGCGCTTCATCCAGGCACCGCCGTTGCGCGACCTCTCGCCAAGCCTTCTGAAAGACGCCATGCACAACCGATTTCGCCTGTTTTCCGTTTCGTGCGCGCTCGCGGCCGCGACCGTGCTGGCGGCGTGCTCGTCGCCGCCCAAGCCGATCTACCAGCAGGAACAGTTCGACGCGACTACCAGCCCGTACGCGCACACGTTCCACTCGAAATCCGACGCGGCCTGCGAGGCCGCGCGGCGCGCGCTGCTGAGCCAGGGCTATGTGGTGTCGTCGTCGCGCAACGATGCGGTCGACGGCAGCAAGAATTTCCAGCCGAACAACGACATGCACGTCGTGATCGAGTTTCACGTCGTGTGTGCGGACGCGAACGCGGACGGCTCGTCGAGCATCGCGTACGTGAACGCGGTGCAGGATCGCTACACGCTGAAGAAGTCGAATACGTCGGCCAGCGTGGGCTTGAGCGTGTTCGGCTCGCTATCGTTGCCGATCGGGTCGAGCGACGATGCGCTCGTCAAGACCGCCAGCGAGACGATTCCCGCCGGCGTGTTCTATGAGCGCTTCTTCAATCTCGTCGAGCATTTCCTGAAGATCGACCCGGCCCGCCGCGACCGCGCGACCGTCAAGGCCGCCGAGAAGGAACCCGTCACGCCGCTGCCCGAACCCGCGCCGACGCCGCAAGGCGAGCCGATGAAGATGACGACCCCGGTCGTGCCGACGCCGCCCGCGGCGCCGGTGCCGCTTTCGTTGCCGGCGGTCGCGCCCGAGTCGGGGGCGAATGCCGTGCCGGCCGCCGCGTCGGCCGTG
>NZ_VWWH01000136.1:0-13236 GCF_011753045.1 Burkholderia sp. Ap-955 | reverse complement strand
CGGTATCGGCCGGCGGCGCCGCGTCGCCGGAGCCGCCGGCATCACCGGGGCCCGCACCGCGCCGGGCCGCGAGTTCCCGGTCGTCCAGCGCCCGGCTCAGGCGCGAGAGATGGGCTTCCTCGTCGGCCAGTTTGCGCTTGAGCGCGCTCAGTTCCTGCAGATGACGATCGACTTCGTGGCGCAGCGCGGAAATGTTCTCCTGGGTCGACTGGGCGTCCAGCGCCTGCGCCTGCGCCTGGGCCTGAAAGAGCAGCACGCTTGCATAGGTGATGGCACGGATGCAGCGAAATGGCATGCGTTTCACGGCGCGTCTCCCCCATCGGGCCTGCGGTTCCCCCCCGGGGGCACGCCGCCGGCAGGCCGGCGCGTGCGTTGCCCTGGATCGCTTCGCGTCACGCTACGCGTTTGCTGAACGCGCGTCACATCGCACGCGAGCCACCCGTTTCTCGGGGACTTTCGTCAAAACCGAATGCACGTTTCGAGCCTGTGCACACGGGCCGCGCGGCGTGTTCATGGCAGTGTTTTCCCGTGTGCCGACGGGCGTTGTCCCGATCGGACGATGCAGAGGGGGCGGCGCGTCAGTGCGGGACGGCTTCGCGGGTGTGCGTCGGCGCGCCGGCGGTTTCCGTGCGTTGCGCGTCCGCCAGAATCAGGTCCGCGCCTTTCTCCGCGACCATCATCGTCGGCGCGTTGATGTTGCCCGACGTGATGTTCGGGAACACCGACGCATCGACGATCCGAAGCGCCTGCAGCCCGTGCACGCGCAGCGACGCATCGACCACCGACGTCGCCGCGTCCGGTCCCATCGCGCACGAGCCGCACAGGTGATAGATCGAACCCGACTGCTCGCGGAAATACTGCAGCATGGCTTCGTCGGAATCGATCCGCGGCCCCGGCGAGATCTCCTCGACGGTCATCGACTTCAGCGCCGACGCGCGCATCAGCGCACGGATCACCTTGCTGCCCTGCACGGCTTCGTCGAGATCCTTCTGCGTGGTCAACGCGTTGATGTGGATCTTCGCGGCATCTTCCGCGCGGTTCGACGCGATCTCGATCGTGCCGCGGCTCGTCGGCCGGCACGGGTTGAACGCGATCAGGAAGCCCGAATAAGGCTCGGGCTTGATGCTCGCGCGGTCGTTCTTCGGAATCCGGTACGACAGCGGGTTGAAGTAGAGCTGGAGGTTCGGCTCCGGCGTATCGTCCGTGCCGCGGAAGAAGCCGCCCGCCTGGTTCACGCTCATCGCGAGCGGGCCGCGCTTCGTCAGCAGGTAGCGCAAGCCGATCTTCATCTTGCCGATGAGCGTCCCCATCTCGTCGTTCAGCGTCGGCCGGTTCGCCTTGAAGTAGAAGCTCACGCACAGGTGGTCCTGCAGGTTGCGGCCGACGGCCGGCAGCGCATGCACGAGCGGTACGCGCTGGCGCGCGAGCAGCGACGGATCGCCCACGCCCGACAGTTGCAGCAGCTTCGGCGTATCGACCGCGCCGGCCGCGAGGATCACCTCGCGCGCGGCGACGAGCGTTTCGTCGCCGTGTTCGCCCGCGACGACCACGCCGGTCGCACGCGTGCCGTCGAACGTCACGCGCCGCACGAGCACGCCCGAGCGCAGCGTGAGGTTCGCGCGGCCCAGCGCGGGGCGCAGGTACGCAAAGCTGCTGGAGCAGCGTTCGCCATTCTTCGTGTTCAGGTCGTAGATGCCCGCACCTTCGAACTGCGCGCCGTTGAAATCATCGGTGCGCGGCAGGTTCAGTTGGCCGCAGCCCTTCAGGAATTCGTGGACGATCGGGTGCACGTCGGCCTTCATCGACGTGATGTGGATCGGCCCGGTCGAGCCATGATGCTGCGGATCGGTCGTGCCGGCCGCGTGGGTTTCGAGCTTGCGGAAGTACGGCAGCACGTCGTCGTACGCCCAGCCCGGATTACCGGCGTTCGCCCAGTCGTCGTAGTCGCTGCGCTGGCCGCGCACGTAGACCATTGCGTTGATCGACCCCGATCCGCCGACCACCTTGCCGCGCGGGCAGTACAGCTTGCGGTCGGCGAGCTGCGCCTCGGGCTCGCTGTAGTACATCCAGTTGTAGCGGCGGTTGTAGTAGGTCTTCGTGAAGCCGACCGGCACCCTGAACCAGAACGACGCGTCGCGCTCACCCGCTTCGAGCAGCAGCACCGAGTGCCGGCCCGATTCGCTCAGGCGGTTCGCGAGGATGCAGCCGGCCGAGCCCGCGCCGACGATGATGTAGTCGTAGCTCATGTATGTCCTTTGCGCTCAGCCCTTCGCGGGGGCGAGATCCTTCACGTCGACGGGGTGTTCGCCCATCTGCAGGTGCAGCCGTTCGCCGGTGTACGGCGTGTGGCGGCGCACGACGTCCATGTCGAGCTCGATGCCGAGGCCCGGTTCGTTCGACGGGATGATGTAGCCGTCTTCCCAGCGGATCGGCGTCTTCACGACTTCCGCGTGGAAACCGCCCCACGTCATGATGCTTTCCTGGATCAGGAAGTTCGGCGTGCAGGTCGCGAGCTGGATGCTCGCGGCCGCGCCCACCGGCCCGTTGTACAGGTGCGGCGCGATCTGCGCGTAGTGCACTTCGGCGAGCGTCGCGATCTTCTTCGCTTCGAGCAGGCCGCCCACGCGCGCGACGTTCAACTGCAGGATCGATGCGCCGCCCGCTTGCAGCAGCTTGTGGAATTCGTACTTGGTCGTCAGGCGCTCGCCGGTCGCGATCGGAATCGACGTATGTTTCGCGACTTGCGCGATCGCTTCTTCCTGGCCGGGGGGAACCGGCTCCTCGAACCACAGCGGGTCGTATTTCTCGAGCCGCTTCGCGAGCCGGATCGCCGACGACGGCACCATCTGCCCGTGCGTGCCGAACAGCAGGTCGGCCTTGCTGCCGACGGCTTCGCGCACGCGGCGGCAGAACAGCTCGCAGCGGTCGAGCACTTCCAGCGACAACTGGTGGCCCGAGTAAGCCGTGTACGGGCCGGCCGGGTCGAACTTGACGGCCGTGAAGCCGAGCTTCACGTTCTCGGCCGCGCATTCGGCGGCGAGGTCAGGGTCGTCGTAGTCGTATTCGCCCTTCGCGTTCTTCGGGTACAGGTACGTGTACGAGCGCAGCCGCTCGTGGATCTTGCCGCCGAGCAGCTCGTATACGGGCTTGCCGGCGGCCTTGCCGATGATGTCCCAGCACGCCATCTCAAGGCCGCTGACGACGCCCATCATCGTGAGATCGGGGCGCTGCGTGAAGCCGCTCGAATACGCCTGACGGAACAGCCGCTCGACGTGATGCGGATCGCGGTTCAGCAGGTGGCGTTCGAACACGTCGTCGATGATCGGGGCCATCGCCTTCGGGCCGAACGTCGCCGAATAGATCTCGCCGACGCCTTCGATGCCGTCGTCGGTCTTCAGCTTCACGAAGATCCAGTACATCCCGCCGACATGCGGCGGCGGCACGGCGACGATATGGGTTTCGAGCGAAACGATCTTCATGCGGACTCCTGGATGCGATTGAGGCGGTACTTGAGGAACGCGGCGGCGCCCGCGCCGCAAAGCGCGATGGCCGCGATATAGCCGAAATAGAGCTGATAGCCGTGCGCGCCCGGGTAGGTCTGCGTCACGTAGCCGTTGATCAGCGGCACGAACACGTCGGGCGAATAGCCGAGCACTGAGATCAGGCCGATCGCGAGGCCCGCGCAATGCGTCGGCACCTTGCAGTCGTCGAGCAGCGACCAGTACAGGCCGCGGATCGCGTAGGTGAGGATGCCGATGAACAGCACGAGCACGACGAGCATCGCCTGCGGGCTGTGTGCCGGTGCGGCGATCAGCCCGACGAGCGACAGCGCGGCAAGCACCAGCGCCCAGAACAGGACGGACACCTTCGATACGCGGTCGCCGAGGAAGCCGCCGCCGATGCCGCCGACGGGGCGCATCCACAGCTTGAGCGTCGTGATGAAGCCGGCCGCCGTTGCGCTGAGTCCGAAATTGCCTTCGTGCAGGTACGCGGAGAAGCTGTAGGTCGCCCAGAACACCTGATAGCCGCAGAACACGATCGCGGCGACGAGCCACAGTTCGGGGATCGCCGCGAGTGTCTTCAGGTCGGTCAGCACGTTGCCCTTGGTGCGCTTCGCGGCCGCTGCACGGTCGCCCGTGTTCGACGGATCCTTCACCAGCGCGAGCAGCACGCCGAGCGCGATGCAGAAAAACGCGTACAGGTGGACGACGAGTTTGAAGCCGGCTGCATCGGTGCCGCCGCGCGCCTGCGTGACATAGGCGAACAGCGTGATGGCAATCGTCGCGAGCAGCGCCTCGACGAGGCCGCGGCCGCCGTCGAGCAGGCCGAAGAAGCGACCCTGTTCGTCAGGGCCCGCGATCATGTTCACGCGCTTGATCACGGCGGCCCAGAACGTGAGGCCGGTGGTCAGCCCCCAGCCGCCGAAGATCAGCACCAGCATGTCGAACGACGGCCCGGTCGCGTAGATGAGCCCGAGCGCGCCGGTGGCGAGCAGCGAGAAGCAGATCAGCCAGCGCGGCGACAGGCGGTCGGCCAGCCAGCCGCTCGGCAAATAGCTGACGAGGAAGATCGTGCCGAGCGACGAATACAGGTAGCCGAGCTGCACGTCGTCGATACGGAAGAACTGCAGCATCGTCGGCTGGTATACCTGCCGCAGATACAGCATCGGGTAGATCGCGCCCGCGGCGATCACGAGCAGCAGCAGTTGCAGGTAGCGTTGTGCGCGCGAATGCTGCGACGCGTGAGCGTCGAGCGCCTTGTCGTGCAACGCGAGCGACGCGGTGGGTGTCGACGGTTGGGTCGGCATGATGTCTTCCTCCATCAGGTGTCCTTGAGGCGGACGCCTGCAGATTTTTTATGTGCTGGTGGGGTCAGGGGCGGCGCGCGCGGCGTGGTGTTCGAGTGCGCGCGCCGGAAACGGTGCGTCGGGGTGACGGCGTCAGTACTTCATGACGACGAGGCGCGTCTGCGTGAATTCGAGCATCCCGTTCTTGCCGTCGTCGCCGCCGAGGCCCGAGCGTTTCCAGCCGGCGTGGAAGCCCTGGTACGGATCGGCCGGCGTGCGGTTCACGTACAGCTCGCCGGCTTCGATCGCGTTCGCGACGGTCATCGCGGTGCGGTAGTGCTCGGTGTAGAGCACCGACGACAGGCCGAACTGGTGGTCGTTCGCGAACCCGATCGCTTCGTCGATCGTCGTGTAGCGCAGCACGGGCATGATCGGGCCGAAGGTTTCCTCCTGCACGATCTCCATGTCCTGCCGCACGCCGGTGAGCAGCGTGGCCGGGTAGAAGAAGCCGGGGCCGGCGGGAATCGCACCGCCGGTTTCGAGCGTCGCGCCGGCTGCGATCGCGCGTTCGACCATCCCGTGGATGTGCGCGCGCGCCGATGCGCTGACGAGCGGGCCCATCCGCGACGCGTCTTCCGCACGGTCGCCGATGCGCACGGCCGCCATCTTCTCCTTCAGCAGCGCGACGAAGCGGTCGTGCACGCTGTCGTGCACGTACACGCGTTCGATCGCCGTGCAGAGCTGGCCGCAATGGGTCGTCTTCGACGCGACGAGCGCGGCGGCGGCGCGTTCGAGGTCGGCATCGGGCTCGATGATCGCGGGCGTCTTGCCGCCGAGTTCGAGCGACGGCTTCGCGATGTTCGCCTTGCAGTAGTCGAGCACCTTGCGGCCCGCGTTCACGCTGCCGGTCAGCGTGATCATCCCGACCGCCGGATGCGTGCACAGCGCTTCGGCCGTCGCGTGATCCATCGTCAGGATGTTGACGACGCCCGGCGGGAAGCCGGCATCGTCGGCGGCTTGCGCGATTTCGAACGCGGACACCGGCGTGTGGTTGCTCGGCCGCACGACCACGGTGTTGCCGGCGATCAGCGCGGGCGCGATCTTGCGCAGCAGCGTGTAGACCGGGTAGTTGAACGGGATCAGGCAGGCGACGACGCCGATCGGCTCGCGCTGCAGGAACAGGTTCTCATCGGGCGTGTCGCTCGGGATGATCTCGCCCTCGATCCGGCGCGCCCACTCGGCGTGGTAGCGCGTGATCTGGCCTGCATAGACGGCTTCGTTCGATGCGTCCTCGACGCTCTTGCCGGACTCCTGCGCGAGCGCCGCGCCGATCTCGGGCGCGCGTGCGGTCAATGCGTCGGCGAAGCGGTGCAGGTATGCGGCGCGTTCGACGCTCGGCAGCTTGCGCCACGCCTTCTGCGCGGCGGCCGCGGCGTCGACGGCGGCGAGCGCGTCGGCCGGCGTCGCGGCCGGCACGCGCGCGAACGGCGCTTCGGTGGCGGGATTGTGGACGACGATGAACGTGTCGCTTTCCGGGGCGACGAAACGGCCGTTCACGTAGTTGCGTTCGGTGCGCATGAAGTGACTCCTCCGATGAATGCAGGCGGATCGCTTCGAGTGGCGACGCGCGTGGCACGGGATGGAGGCCATTCTGTTCATGCGTTTAGCGCACGACAAACGACTTATTTACGCGTCGAGCATGAGAAAAACGCACGTTACTCGGCGAATCGGCTGGAGACGCCCGTCCGGCAAGGCTGCTGCGGGGATGGCGGGACGGGCGCGGGCGGCGGCCCTGTCGCATTTTCCGACTGGTCCGAGTGCGGACTGACGCGGGAGGCGGTAAGGTGTCGCCCGCGGCGGGTGGTCGACGGCTGTCGAGCGTGGTCGGGGCGGATCGCGCGTTAGGCCAGCGGTACCTGCGGCAGCGGCGACGACGGTTCGAGATGGCGCTTCGCGAGCCACACTTCCTGCTGTAGCCAGTCGCGGAACTGGACGATGTGCGGCAGGTTCGTTTGCTCCGGCCGCGTGACGAACCAGTACGACTGGTGGCCGTCGACGTGCACGTTGAGCACCTGCATCAGTTGCCCGGTCGCGAGTTCGCGCGCGACCATGTGGCGGTCGGCGATCGTGATGCCGAGACCGTCGATCGCCGCGCGGATCGCATGGTCGAGCAGGTCGAATTCGTAGCCGCCGCGCGTGTCGACGTCGGCGATGCCGGCTGCTTTCAGCCAGTGCTGCCAGGTCAGGTAGCGCTGGTCGTCGGTGGCGAGCACGTGCAGCAGCGTGAAGCGGTTCAGGTCGATCGGCGCGCTGTCCTGTCGCAGCCGCGCATACAGCGCGGGCGCGCAGACGGCGATATGCTGCTCCTGCATCAGCAGCGCGTTGTCGAAGCCGTCCCATTCGCCGTCGCCGAACCGGATCGCGCAGTCGAGCACGCGCGATTCGCCGAGGCTGTCGTGGATGCGGGTCGTGAGGCTCAGCTCGAATTCGGGATGCGCGTCGCGCAGCCGGCCGAGGCGCGGCATCAGCCAGCGCGCGGCGAAGGTGGGCGGCACGTTCGCGCGCAGGCGGTTCAGGTGGGTTTTTTCCTGCAGGCTGCGCACGGTCAGCTCGATCTTGTCGAACGATTGCTGCAGCGCGCGCAGCAGCACGCGGCCGGCCGCGGTCAGTTCGAGCTGGTGATGGCGGCGCTCGAGCAGCGTTTCGCCGAGCTGGCCTTCGAGCTGGCGAACCTGGCGGCTCACCGCGCTCTGCGTCACGTTGAGCAGCTCGGCCGCCCGCGTGAAGCTGCCGGTGCGGCCGGCCATCTCGAAGGCTTTCAGCGCATTCAGCGCCGGCATCTTGCGTCTCACGGGGCGGTGTCGTGTTTGGTGCGGGATGCTTATTGTAGGCGGGTGGCGCGGGCGCGGGGACGATGAATGGCGGCGACGGCGGGCGCGGGGGTTTGACGGGATGGCAGCTGGCGTGCCTTGTCGTGACAAGGCAGCCCGCAGGAGGGCCGGCGGTGCCGGCCGGCAACGATACGAACGATACGAACGATACGAACGATACGAACGATACGAACGATACGAACGATACGAACGATACGAACGAAGGGGACACACATCATGCGACGCCTGCCATCGTTGATCGCACTGCGATTTTTCGAGGAGACCGCGCGTCACCTGAGCTTCAACCGCGCGGCGGTTTCGCTGTGCGTGACGCAGGGGGCGGTGAGCCGGCAGATCCGGCTGCTCGAGGAAGCGCTCGGCGCGCGGCTGTTCGAGCGCGATCACAAGGGCGTGCGCCTGACCGATGCCGGCCAGCGGTTGCTGCCGTTCATCGGGCAGGCGTTCGACACGATCGAACGGGGCGTCGGCGAAATCGCCGCCACGCGACCGGGTGCGAAACGGCGGCTGACGGTGTCGCTGCCGCCGACGTTCGCGACGCAGTGGTTTTCGCCGCGGCTCGGCACGCTCGCGGAGGCGCTGCCCGACGTCGAGCTGTCGATCCGCACGGAGCCGGATGACGATTGCCATTGCCACATCCGCTTCGGGCGCGCGGCGCGCGCCGGGATGCAGTCGGAGCTGCTGATGATGGAGCGGCATGCGCTCGTCGGCGCGCCGCGCTATCGCGGCGATGCGCTGGAGGTGCTGCTGGGCCGGTTGCCGTCGCTGCATGTGCTGCACGAAGGCAAGCGCCTGACGCTGTGGGCCGACTGGTGCGAGCAGGCGGGCGTGCCGCCGGCGCGGATCGGCGACGGCATCGAGTTTTCGACGCTCGAACAGGCGATCCGCGCGGCGCGCAAGGGTGCGGGGCTCGCGGTGGTCGACCTGAACATGATCGAGGAGGAGATCGGCGAGGGCAGCCTCGTGCGGCTGTCACCGGTGCAGCCGATCGGGCCGTTCGGGTATTGGCTCGATGTCGAGCCGGAGAGCGTCGCGGTCGAGCCGGTGGTCGCGTTTGCCGCGTGGTTGCGGGAGCAGGCGGGGAGGAGGGGGTAGGTGGTCTCGTTGCTGAGACGCGGCTGATCTTTCTGTGGAAGCAATCGGATCAGTCCGCGTCGGTCGTGCAGTGTTTCCTGCCTTCTGTCTGTGTCAAAGATCGTTACCAAGGGAGAGATCGGTACGATCGTTGTCGATTCGGGATGTGGGGTTGTGTTCAGCTGGTCACAGATCGGGTGCGTGCCCGAAATGCATGAGTGTTTCCCTGCGCGCCATGGCTTCTGCTTCGGCATCTGAGATGTTCGGCAACTGGCACTTCGAGGGATCGATACGTCCCACATTGAAGACGGTTCGTTTCGGCGGGGAGGCGGATGTGACGGCGGCCCGTGCGTCGTGCTCGATGGCAGATTTGCGCATGACCCGGGCTAGGCTGTGATGGAGTTCGCGCGTGACGACCGCATCAAGGAGGCGGCGGGCTTCCGAGAGGCGAACGGGACGATGTTCGCTCGTCGGGCGACCACGGCGCGTGATCCGGAACCCTGCGATCGGAGTGTGCTTTGCGTTCATTCGTAAATCCCCTTTTCGATCAAGTAATTCTGCAACGTCTGCACGGATTTTCCGTGCGGCGTAACGTCGAAAGTCATCCAGCGATGTGATCCCGCGACGCGCCAGAAATCTCGCCCGAATCGCGTCGCATAGAGTGCGTGCAGAGATCGAAGCGACCCGTCGGCCAGACCGACCGGGTCGCTCTGGAAATACTGAAACAGGGCTGCTTCGTCGCTTTGCTGGTCGGGAATGGGCGCATCGAAACCGAGCCGAGGCCAGGCGTAGTACCCAAACAGTCGACGCCCGCCGGGTTTTGGCGCCGCCTTGCGGCCACCCGCTGCCAATGCGTTGATGCGGGTGATTCCCAGCGTATCGCACGCTCTGACGATCCGCCACAGCATGGCCGCTCCGAGCCCGGCGATAGCGCTATCCGCCAGATCGATTGTCTTGAGTTCGATTGCGAACGTGTCCGATTCTCGAAAGACGGCGATGCGATTCTCCGATCGGATCAATGTCGGGTGCGTGACGGCGAATGTCAGCCTGTCTGCGCTGTCGAGATAGGCTTGAATTTCCGATCCCGTGGGCGCGCCGCACAACGCAACGAGCAGTTCGTCGGGGACGTTGCCGCTCACCCCCAGCAACGCGGAAATATCCAGGTCGTTTCGATCGACCTCGAGCTGATCGTCGAAGTACGTCGTCTCGTACGGCAGGACATGACCGAGATCGACAGGTTGAGCGGACATGGGCTTCCGGCAATAAATGGAAAGCCCCAGCATATCGGCGCGAATCCGGCGGGCAGAGTCCGCCAAACGGCCAATCACGAGACGGCGCGACCGCCCGTCTCGCCAGCCCTACGACCAGTCGAACGTCAGCAGTGCCACGCGGCTGGCCGGCTCGTAAAACAGGAGAATCGAGTCCGCACCCATCGCGCGGTATTCCCAGCCGGTGACGCTGGCGACGAAGCGAAAGCGTGCACCGTCGGGGCCGATCGGCCGGATGTCGTCGGGATTGCTGTCGTCGACCGGAAAATCCGACGTGCCCGACCAGTTGCCCCAGCCGACTGTTCCGCCGAGCTGATCGATCAGGTTGCACGGTTTTTCCTGGCTGAAATCGCGCTCGTCCGGCGCGTACTGGTTGGACGAGTAGAGCACTCCGTATTCGGCGAACCGTTTGCGCGCGGTTTCGATGCTGGCCTGTTGCTCGGCGTAGTGCGCCTCCAGTTCCGCGCGATAGCCCGCGTCATGCGCGCCGGGCGGGTTTTCCAGATAGAAGTAGCGCGGGTCGCCGAGCAGCGTGTAGCGGTTGTTCTCGTCGAGCCGGAACCCGATCCAGTTCGCGCGGAGATAGTCGTTGTGATACGCGGCCGTGTCCTGCCCGACGAGCCCGTCGTACGGTTCGACGGGGCTGAGCAGGTGGATCCAGCCCTCCCACGACGGATTGACCGTCGACAGGTCGATCGACACCAGCGGATGCAGGTGGCGCGCGAGTGCGGCATGGGGCCCGGCAAAGACGGCGGCGTCTGGCGGGTAGACCGTCAGGCCAGGTTGTGGCGTGACGATGTCTTCAATCATGATCGCTGCTCGCACGGTGAGGTCCGGTAAGGCTACACGAGTGCGTGCGAAAAACGGATGAAGGTCCGGCGCCAGAGGAGCCTGCCTGAAGCGCGTCCCGTTCCTTTCTTCCGCCCGATCGGCACGTCGAAAGCATTCGCGCCGATCTTTTGGAGACCATCTGATTGATAACTGTTGATAAATTGGATACGCTCGATGCATCGAATTCAATCCGGTCGGGAGGTCGACATGATCAGTGCAGAACTCGGGCAGCAACTGGAGGCTTACGTCGCGAAGCTGGTCGAATCAGGCCGCTACGGATCCAAGAGCGAAGTGCTTCGCGAAGGTGTACGCCTCATCCAGGATCGCGAGGCGCAGCTGAACGCGCTGGACGCTGTGATCGCACGCAGCCTGTCCGATGCGGAAGCAGGACACAGCGCCGACGCGGCGGAAGTCTTCGATCGTCTCGAGGCGAAGTATCGGGCCCAGGCGGATCGGCAGGCCTGACCGTGCGCCTGTCCGATTTTGCGATTGGCGAACTCGAAGCGATCGCCGATTACATTGCACGCGACAACCCGCAACGCGCCGTAACGTTTGTGCGGGAGATTCGCGATAAATGCCTGAGTCTTGCCGCGATGCCGCTGGCGTTTCCGCTGGTGCCGCGCTTCGAGCGTCACGGCGTGCGGCATCGCGTGTACGGCAACTACCAGATCTTCTATCGGGTCGTCGGCGATCCGCCGGCTCGGATCGACATTCTTCACATCCTGCACGGCGCGCGAGACTATGCGTCGATCCTGTTCTGAGCGACCGCGCGCATCGCATCGCGTCCCAAATGAACGAACCCGGCCACGGCCGGGTTCGTTCGAATCGAGCGCAGCATCGCCGCAGCGTATCAGCGGCTTGTCGATACGAAAGCCTTGATCGAGCGCGATGAAGCAGGCGGTCACACAACCCGCCGTCCTCGTCAATGCCCCGACGCCTCCTCCAGCGTCAGGTGCTTCGTCTCCGGGGCCCACGCGATCGACACGATCATCCCCACCAGCAGCACGCCCGCGAGCGCGAACATCGTCGCGTGAAAGCCGAGCGTCGCGATACCGACCGGCAGCAGGAACGTGCCGATCGCCGAACCGAGCCGGCTGCACGCGATCGCGAGCCCCACGCCGCTCGCGCGCACTTCGGTCGGGAAGCACTCGGGCGGAAACACGCCGACCAGATTGCTGAACGCCGACATCGTCAGCGTGAAGATCGCGAACGCGACGATCATCGCGATGGCCGCCGACGACGGCAGCACCGCCAGCGCGACAAGCGACGCGCACGTCACCGCGAACGAGCCGATCAGGAAGCCGCGCCGCGACAGCCGGATCGTCAGCCAGATGCCGATCAGCGCGCCCAGCACCAGGAAGCCGTTCAGCAGCAGGTCGGCGCCGAAACCTTCGGCGAGGCCGATCGTCTTCAGGATCGTCGGCAGGAACGTGTAGATCGCGAAATACGGAATCACGAGGCACACGAAGAACGCGCAGTTGAACATCGTGCGGCGGATCAGGTCACGCTGGAACAGTCGCGCGAAGCCGCCATGCGCATGCGGCTCGGTCGAGCCGTCGAGCATCACGTGCGGCCCGAAATGCTTCGCGACGATCGCACGTGCCTCCTTCTCCCGGCCCTTGCCGAGTAGCCAGCGTGGCGATTCGGGCGTGCCGATCCGCAGCACCAGCACGATCAGCGCGGGCAACGCGGCCGACGCGAGCAGCCAGCGCCATGCATCGGGGGTGGCGTCGCTGTACGCGAGGCCAAGCACGTTCGCGGCGACATAGCCGATTGTCCAGATCACGCTGAACGAGCCGAGCAGCGCACCACGATGCTTGCGCGGCGAGAATTCGGCGAGGATCGCATGGCCGACCGTGAAGTCGCCGCCCATCCCGAAGCCGATCAGCACGCGCAGCACGCACAGTTCGAGCGGCGACGTGACGAAGAACTGTGCGAACGCGGTCGCCGTGATGATCACGAAGCTCGTCAGGAAGATCTTCTGCCGGCCCATCCGGTCGGACAGCCAGCCGAACACGAGGCTGCCGAAGAAGATGCCGATCAACGCCGAGCTGCCGATCATCCCCATCCAGAACGCGTCGATCGGCATCTGCCTGCCGAGCGCGGCGAGCGCATAGCCGATCGTGCCGAGCGTGTAGCCCTCGGTGAAATGTGCGCCGAACGTCAGGCCGGCGATCTTCACGTGGAAACGGTTGAGCGGCACGTCGTCGAGCGCGACGGGGCGGTGCGGCGCATCGGCGCCGCGCGACAGCGGCAACGCGCGTGCGGTGCCGGGTTGAACGTTGGCTTGAGTCAAGCTGCCTCCTGGATTGTTATCGGGCGCGCAACGGCGCGCGCAGGCGGAACGCCGCCGCGCGTGCCGTGCAGGGCGCCGCGCGGCCGGGCGGCG
>NZ_VWWH01000135.1:0-13307 GCF_011753045.1 Burkholderia sp. Ap-955 | reverse complement strand
TGCGGCAGCGCGCGAAGCGGCGGCGACGTTGCCCGTCGCGGCGCTGCGCGCGGCGCTCGCGCAGGCCGTGAGCGAAAGCGGCCTTTTCTACGAATCTCATCTCGCGCAGTGGCTGGCCGGCCAGCGTCCGCTAGCGGCGCTGATGCGCGAGCCGCAGGCGCGCCTCGCGGCCGCGCTCGCACCGGCCGATCCGGATGCCGCACGGCACGGCTCGACCGACCTGCTCGACGAGCTGCTCGAGCCGCGTCCGCCATTGGCTGCGACCGCGCGCGCAACCGCGCCGCCGGGCACGCCGGCCCAAGGCGGTGCACCGGCTAGGGACCCCGCACAGGCCTTGCCGGCAGGCGCGCGGCAAGGGGCGTCGCTGCCGCACGATACGGCCGATCTGCTCGGCGACCGGCCCGATGTGCGCTGGACACCCGTGCGGGCCGAGCTGGCCACTGCGGCGTCCGATTCGCCGGCGCAGACGCTCGCGACCGTGCATCCGGCCACCGTGCCGCTCGTCAGGCAGCAGCTCGACGCGCTCGCGACCGACCAGTTCCGCTGGGCGGGCGAGGCGTGGCCCGGCGCGCGGCTCGACTGGACGATCGAGCCCGACGATCCGGGCAACCGTGCGTCGCGCGGTGACGGCGACACGGGCGACGGCATGGCTTGGCGCACGCGCCTCACGCTGACGTTGCCGTCGCTCGGCACGGTCGACGCGGAGCTGGTGCTGAACGGCACGCAGCTCGTCGCGCGGCTGCGTGCGAACCAGACGGGTGCCGACCGCCTCACGCGGCACGAGGCGGCGCTGCGGCAGCGGCTCGAAGTGTCGGGGCTCAAGGTGGGCGGGCTGTCGATCCGCGCGGTCGACGACGGCCCGGACGGCTTCGACCTATTTGCGGCCCAGGCGGCGGCTGCCGCGTATGCGCGCGGTTCGGCGTCGGCCTCGGCCGGCGGCCCGGCGACGCGTGCGCCGGATACCGACGACGAGGTGCTGCCATGAGCATGACGTCCCGCAAGCGCGCGGCCGCGCTCGTCTACGATCCGAAGGGCGGCGATGCCGCGCCGCGCGTGGTCGCGAAGGGCTATGGCGCGCTCGCCGAGATGATCGTCGCGCGCGCGCACGACGCCGGGTTGTACGTGCATACGGCGCCAGAGATGGTGTCGCTGCTGATGCAGGTCGATCTCGACGACCGGATTCCGCCGCAGCTCTACCAGGCGGTCGCGGATCTGCTCGCGTGGCTGTACTCGCTCGACCGTGCCGCCCCCGCGCCGGACGCCGCCGCATCGCGCTTTCCGCTGCCGCCGCTGCGCTGAACGGCGCTGCGCCGCGCGATTTCTTACGAAATGCCGCCTTGATCTTGCAAGGTCATTCTGTCGGTATTTTTCGCCTATCGATCGGCATCGTGCTGCAACGGTCGTGCTTCGCCCGAATTTCCTCGCTCGACGGGCTCGCCGCGGCGTACCCGGCGGATTGAGCCTGTAATAGATTTGTGTAATGATATCCATTCTCATTTTCATGCTGCCCGGGCGGCGCGCACGCTTTGCGCGCCGCCGTTGTTTTGAACGAATGGAACCTCTCGCGTGAACGCGCCCGAAACGATCAATCCGCCCCGGACTGGGGCTTCCCGCGCGGGCGTCACCGTGCTGCACCCGGCGGCCCGCCCGCTGAGCGACGACGAACTGGCCGCACGCCGCCAGCGTTCGCGCCGCGCGACCTTCATCAAGTGGCTGCGCAAGGTGCATGGCTGGGTCGGGCTGTGGGGCGCGGTGCTGGGGTTGCTGTTCGGCGTGACGGGCGTGCTGCTCAACCACCGCGCGCCGCCGCTGAAGATTTCGACCGGCGAGCCGCAGGTCGAGGAGATGCAGATCGCGCTGCCGGATCCGGCGCCGAAGACGCCCGCCGCGATGACGAAGTGGCTGCAGCACGAACTGCATTTCGACGGCAAGCCGGGCCGCATGCGCAAGGAGCCGGCGCAGCCCGTCGCGTGGGGCGACAAGCGCGTGATGCAGCCGGAGCACTGGCAGATGGGCCTGTTCGGCCCGCACCAGAACCTGCAGGCCGAATACTGGGTCGGCAACGGCTACGTCGCGGTGAAACGCACGGGCAACACGTTCCTGACGACGCTGAACAACCTGCATCGCGGCGTCGGGATGAATCTCGGCTGGGTGCTGTTGATGGACACGATCGCGGGCTCGCTGATCCTGCTGTCGCTGACCGGCGTGCTGCTGTGGACCGAGCTGAACAAGCGCCGCACGGTCGGCGTCGTGCTGGTGGTCGGTTCGGTCGCCGCGGCGCTGGCCGCCGGCCTGACCTGATCGGCGGCCCGCGCCGGCCTGGCGCCGGCGCGTGCGCTTTCGTCGGTTTCGTCCGCTTCGCCCGTCGCGGACGCGTACCGTACCCGGCGCGACCCCGCGCCGGAGTCGCTGGCGATCAGAGGCCGCAGGCCACGCCGCTGTTTGCGGCGATCTCGCGCGCGGCCTTCGCGCCCTCGACCTGCAGGATCGTCGGCAGCGACACGTTGTTCTTCGCGGCGGTGATCTCGGCGAGGATCGAGATCGCGATTTCCGGCGGCGTCCGGCTGCCGATATAGATGCCGGCCGGCCCGTGCAGCCGGGCCAGTTCCGCTTCGTTCAGGTCGAATTCGCGCAGCCGCTCGCGCCGTGCCGCATTGTTGCGCCGCGAGCCGAGCGCGCCCACGTAGAACGCGGGCGTCTTCAGCGCCTCCATCAGCGCGAGATCGTCGAGCTTCGGGTCGTGCGTGAGCGCGATCACCGCCGAGCGCGCATCGAGGTTCATGTCGAGTACCGTATCGTCGGGCATCGTGTGCACGACGCGCGTACCCGGCACGTCCCATGCATCCGTGTATTCCTCGCGCGGATCGCACACCGTCACCTGGTAGTCGAGCCCGACCGCGATCTGGCACAGATAGCGCGACAACTGACCGGCGCCGATCACGAGCATCCGGTAGCGCGGCCCGTGGATCGTCACGAGCCGCTCGCCGTCGAACGCGAGCCCGTCGGCCGCCTGCGCGGGCGACAGCGATGCGCGGCCGGTCGCGAGCGTCATCGTGCGCGTGACGAGGCGGCCGGCCTCGACTTCCGCGCACAGCGCGGCGATCCCGCTGTCGCGCGTGAGCGGCTCGAGCACGAGCTGGATCGTGCCGCCGCACGGCAGCCCGAAGCGGTGCGCTTCCTCGGCCGTCACGCCGTACTTGAGCGCTTCCGGGCGTGCATCGGCCGCGATCCCGCTTGCGTGCACACGGGCGATCAGGTCGTCCTCGATACACCCGCCGGACACGGAGCCGACCACGAGCCCGTCCTCGCGCACCGCGAGCATCGCGCCTTCGGGGCGGGGCGACGAGCCCCACGTCTTCACGACCGTCACGAGCAGCACGCGGCGCCCTTCTTCGAGCCAGCGCGCGCTGGATTTCAATACATCGAGATCGACGCTTTCCATCATCTTCTTCCTGTTGCCGGGCGACACCGCCGATGCGGGCCGCCGTTCGATGGCGCGATTATGAACCGGCCGCGGCAAGCGTGCAGGCAACGACGGAACGCGCAAAACGGGAAGGGAGAAGCGCAGCAGCGAGGAAGGCGGGCAGGGCGGCCGGAGACGGGCCGCCGGCAGGTCGCCGGGCGGACGCATCCGCCCGGCGGGTCACTCCGTCAGAGCGAGCCCAGGTACTGCGTCAGGTTGCGGATGTTGTTGTCATACGCGTTCGGCGAGCCGAGCTCGACGCCGCCGCTGCGCACGTAGTACTCGAACGGCACGGAGCGGGTGCCGAAGAACGGCAGGAAATTGTCCGGTTGCAGCGTCGTGCCGTTCAGGCCGATCGCCCAGTTCCGCGACTTGTACAGCTCGAGCTCGCGGATGGTCGCCTGGACCTGGTTCGTCTCCGACGCGCGAATCGCGGCGATGTGCTGCGTCAGCGTCTCGATGTTCGCCTGGTAGGCGCTCGGTTCGCCGACCGAGACACCGCGCGCGCGGACGTAGTAGCTGAACGGCAGGTTGCGCTCGGTGAAGAACGTCAGGAAACCGTCCGGCGCGAGCGTATCCCCGTTCAGCCCGATCGCCCAGTTCTTGCTTTGGTAATCCTTGAGCCCCGCGATCGTCTGGTTGGCCGCGCTGATTTCGACCTTCGCCGTGACGTTGACCAATGTATTGCTCATGACAGACCTCTCTGGTTCTTGTTGAACTTCGGACAGGTACCGCGACATGCCTCCGGACGGAGGCAATAAAATACCGTCGACCGGATTATCCGGCCGTGATTGTTTTTAATTAAAAATATGCTGAAAATTAGTTTTTGAACGCGCGCTGAAGTTGTGCTTTATAAAAAGGCGCTTCGAGGAAATCGATCGCATCCCGCCGCGCTCCTGCTGCGGCTCGTGCCCCGTCTGGTCTAGGCGGGGCGGGTGTGCGACCGGCCGACCTGAATACTAGGTTGGCGAATGCCAGAGTTCAATGTCGGCCGCGTGATTATTTTCATCTATTCATATTCAATTCAATCGAATTACATTTTTAATCGATAAATATGCCGATCCGAACCGAATATATCGGCATTCGGAAAATGACCAATGGGAACCGGAATTGACGTGCGGATCGTTGCAGGAAAGGCAACGTGGCGGCGGGACGGGTGAAGGCAGGGCGGGGAGGGGGCGGGGCCGGCGTCCGGCCCCGCGGGTGCGTACCGTGCCGCGAGCGGCACGGCGGCGCTCAGTGCGCGTCGTGGTGACCGTGCGCGAGCTTCGAGTGGTGGCGCGAGTACAGGAAGTAGATCACGAGGCCGATCACGAGCCAGATGCCGAACGCGGCCCACGTGATGGGCTGCAGGTTCAGCATCAGGAACAGGCACGACGCGACCGCGAGGATCGGCACCACCGGCACGCCGGGGCAGCGGAACGCGCGTGGCAGGTCGGGGTGCGTGCGGCGCAGCACGAGCACGGCGATCGACACCATCGAGAACGCGGCGAGCGTGCCGATGTTGATCAGCTCGGCGAGCACGTTGAGCGGCACGAGCGCGGCGATCAGCCCGAAGAACAGGCCGACGAGCCAGGTCGTCAGGAACGGCGTCGCGTAGCGAGGGTGCACGCGCGACAGCGCTGCCGGCAGCAGCCCGTCGCGCGACATCGCGAAGATCACGCGCGTCTGGCCGTAGCTCATCACGAGGATCACGGTCAGCATGCCGAGCACGGCGCCGAGATCGATGAAGCCTGCCACCCACGTTTCACCGGCCTTCTGCAGCGCGTACGAGATCGGGTGCGAGATGTTCGCGTACTGGGCCGACGGCACGATGCCGGTCGCGACCGCGGCGACCGTCACGTACAGCACCGCGCACACCGCGAGCGACGCGATGATGCCGATCGGCAGGTCGCGCTTCGGGTTCTTCACTTCCTCGGCCGCCGACGACACCGCGTCGAAGCCGATGAACGCGAAGAACATCACGGCCGCCGCGCCGAACACGCCGTTCCAGCCGTGCGGCATGAACGGCTTCCAGTTCGCGGGCGTCACGTGGAACACGCCGACCGCGATCACGAGCAGTACGACCGACACCTTGATGAACACCATGATGTTGTTGATGCGGGTCGACTCGCGGATGCCGATCGACAGCAGCGTCGTGATCACGATCATCACCAGGAACGCGGGCAGGTTGAACCACGTGACGACGCCCGGCACCGCACCGGGCGCGGCCGTCAGCACGGTGGGCAGCGTGAGTCCGAAGCCCTGCAGCAGCGACTGCAGGTAGCCCGACCAGCCGACCGATACGGCCGACGACGCGAGGCCGTACTCGAGCATCAGGTCCCAGCCGATGATCCACGCGACGAGCTCGCCGAGGGTGGCGTACGAATACGTGTAGATCGAGCCGGCGACGGGGATCGTCGACGCGAACTCCGCGTACGACAGTGCGGCGAGGCCGCAGGCGATCGCGGCGATCACGAACGACAGCATCAGGGCGGGGCCGGCCTGCACGGCGCCGGTACCGGTCAGCACGAAGATACCGGTGCCGATGATCGCGCCGATGCCGAGGAAGGTGAGGTCGATCGCGCCGAGCGCTTTCTTGAGCCCGGCGGCATGCGCGCCGGCGATCATGCGATCGACGTTTTTCTTGCGGAAGAGAGACATTGCGGATGAATCGCCAGCGCGCGCGGGCGCGGTAGCGCTGACTGAGTGAAAACCCGCAATTTTAGCCGATTTGGCGCACAAGACCCGCTGCGTCGCAGCGGTTCGTCACAAAATCGTCCGATAAAACAAGCGCTTGCGCTTCAGGCGGGCGACAGCGGGCGGCGGCGCGGCATGTGCCGCGTCGCTGGCCCGGACGAATCGGGTGAGCCGGGGAAATCAGGCGCCGGCCGTGGGCGCCATGTCGACGAGCCGATTGCTCATCACGTAGAACGTGAGCTCCGCGTTGTTCGACAGCCGCATCTTCTCGAGCAGCCGCGACCGGTACACGCTCACCGTCTTCACGGACAGCGACAGCGTGTTCGCGATGTCGGTGAGCCGCTTGCCCGACGCGAGCATGCAGAGCGTCTGGTATTCGCGGTCGGACAGCTTCTCGTGCGGCAGCGGTTCGTTCTCGAACGACACGTATTCGGCGAGCGCCTCGGCCATCGCGGGGCTCACGTACTTGCGGCCGGCCGCGACCTGCTGGATCGCGCCGATCATCTGCGCGGCGTTGACCGTCTTCGACAGGTAGCCGGCGGCGCCGGCCTTCAGCGCGCGCACCGCGTACTGATCCTCGCGGTACATCGAGAACATCAGCACCGGCGTGCGCGGCAGCTTGCGCTTGAGGCGCTTGAGCACCTCGATGCCGTTCGTGTCCGGCAACGAGATGTCGAGCAGGATCACGTCGAATTCCTGTTTGTCGACGGCGGCCATCGCGTCGCCGCCGGTTTCGGCCTCGGTGACGTCGCGCGCGACGCCACGATCGATCAGCAGCTGGCGGATCCCTTGCCGGACGATCGCGTGATCGTCCACGAGCAGGATGTTCAGGCTCATGACGACCTCACGAAAGCGACGCGCGGCGGGCCGCGACGGGCACCGCGAGCAGCGAATCCCAAGCGAAGCGCGCGGTGACGCGCGTGCCGTGGCCGGTTGCCGGCGTGGCCGTCTCGAAGCTGCCGCCGAACGCCTCGCAGCGGGCGCGCATGCCGGCGAGACCATAGCCGGTGCGGCGGCTCCGGGAGAAACCGGTCCCATCGTCGGAGACAATCAGTGACAGATGCGTGCCGTCGGTGGCGATCCGCACGTCGACCGACGTCGCGCGTGCGTGCTTCGCGACGTTCGACAACGCTTCCTGCGCGACGCGGAACACCGCGAGCGCGCTGGCTCCGGCGATCTGCGTCAGGCGCGCGTCGGCCGCACAGACGAAGCTGGTGCGCAGGCCGGTGCGGGCCGCATGGGTGTCGGCCCACGACGACAACGCGCCGACCAGGCCCGCGTCGAGCGCCGGCGTGTCGCGCTCGTCGATCAGCCGGCGATTCGCGTCGGTCGCGGCGTCGAGCGCCTGCTGCGCCAGTTCCAGCGCGCGCAGGCAACCCTCCGGCGCATCGGCCGGCAGCCACGTTTGAACGTTTGCGAGCGCGAATCGCGCAGCGGTGAGTTCGGCGCCGAGCCCGTCGTGCAGTTCGCCGGCCAGATGGCGGCGGGCCGCTTCGTCGGCGGCGAGCAACTGGGCGGACAGCGCTGCGATCCGCGCGGCGGAGGCGCCACGTTTCGACGCGGCGTCGGCAATGGGCGGAGTCGCGACGCAGCCCGGCACGCGCTGTTGCGACGGGAACGGGGCGTGGGCGCCCAAAGGCGCGTTAAGCGACGTATCCATGACTCTCCCTGCTGTCAGAAAGCGGTTCAGACACCGGCTGGCTGCGTGGATCGGCTGCCGTTTCGATGACGGTCGCCGCCAGAGAATCGCCCCCTGCCGAGGTAACAAAAGTTACGTTTTGTAACACTTGCATCCGACCCTTCCACTCTCATCCGAACGGCAACCGCGCGCGGCGAATAATATCTCAAAATTTCTGAAAAGGTCATGTCGGGCGGACATTTAAGGGTAAATGTGAATAATCGGGATGAAGGTGTTGTAGGAAAAACACTGACACCCGAGCACCGGACGATGACGTATCCAAATGTAACTATTTGAGATGAGATGATCCCAATTTGTTACGAATTCGCCAAGTAGGGACGAAAAAAAACCGGAGCTTTCGCTCCGGTTCTTGATGATGCGCAAAATTTGGGGATCGATCAGTCCACGAACGCGCGCTCGATCACGTAGTGGCCCGGTGCGCTGTTCTTGCCTTCGACGAGGCCGGCCTGCTTCAGCAGGTCGGTCGTGTCCTTCAGCATCGCGGTGCTGCCGCACAGCATCACGCGGTCGTTTTCCGGCGAGAACGGCGGGACGTCGAGATCCGTGAACAGCTTGCCCGTTGCGATCAGGTCGGTGATCCGGCCTTCGTTGTCGAACGCTTCGCGCGTGACCGTCGGGTAGTAGACGAGCTTTTCCTTGATGATGTCGCCCAGGTACTCGTGGCCCGGCAGGTCATGCTTGATGTAGTCCATGTACGCGAGCTCGCCCTTCAGGCGGCACGTGTGCGTCAGGATCACCTTGTCGAAGCGGTCGTAGATGTCCGGATCGCGGATGATCGACATGAACGGCGCGAGGCCCGTGCCGGTCGACAGCATCCACAGCGTCTTGCCCGGCAGCAGGTTGTCGGCGACCAGCGTGCCCGTCGGCTTCTTGCCGATCAGCACCGTGTCGCCCACCTTCAGGTGCTGCAGGCGCGACGTCAGCGGGCCGTTCTGCACCTTGATGCTGAAGAATTCGAGATGCTCTTCGTAGTTCGGGCTGACGATCGAGTAGGCGCGCGCGAGCGGCTTGCCGTCGACCTCGAGGCCGACCATCGTGAATTCGCCGTTGTTGAAGCGCAGGCTCGCCTCACGGGTGCAGGTGAAGCTGAACAGCGTGTCGGTCCAGTGATGGACGGATTGGACGGTGGCGGTGTCGTATTTGCTCATGGCTTTGAAAACGGACGCGCGTGGCGAACGCGAGTAACGGGCCCAAAAACGGGCAAAAAACCGAGTGCGACGGCCCGATCACGGATCGGCCGGCCGGCGCGTCGGACACGCGCCTTCTCGATGACAGACGGTTGAGGAACTCGTTATTTTACCCTGTTGACGCCGTTCGCGGGCTTGACCCCCGTGGCCGCGCGGATTTGGCGCAACGAATCATTTCAATTGCCTTTCGGTTTTTCAGCGCTCGGCCGCGAGTTTCGCGCCGAGGCCGACGAGCGCCACGCCGCACAGCGCGTCGAGTGGGCGCCGCACGCGCCGGTAGCCGCGCTGCGCGCGCGGGCTCGCGAACAGGTACGCGACGCACGAATACCAGCCGGCCGACAGCACGCCGATCGTCACCAGCACCGCGCCGTTGAACCACAGCGGCACGTGCGCGGGCAGCATCGCCGCGAACACGCTGGTCCAGAACGCGCACGATTTCGGGTTCGTCAGGCAGGTGAACAGGCCGCTGCGATACGCACGCAGGTAGTCGCGCGCGTGCGGCGCGGCCAGCGGCGCGCGTTCGTCGGGCGCGTCGGCCGGCGCCGCATCGCGGCGCACGCCCGCGCGCAGCAGCTTGAAGCCGAAATACACGAGGTACACGGCGCCGCCGATCCGGATCGCCTCGTACAGCCATTCGACCTGGTGCAGCACGGCCGCGAGGCCGAGCATCGCGAGCGTCGCCCACGCGATCGACGCGGTGCCGACGCCGAGCGCCGACGCGGCACCGAGGCTGCGCCGGCCCGCGAGCGACAGTTGCGAAATCATGAAGAAATTCGGGCCGGGCGTGATCGCCGCGACGAGATAGACGACGGCGATTTGCAGCAGGATCGGCAGGTAGGTCATGGCGGCGCGGCCCGGCGGCGGGGCGGAGCGGAATAGGCAAGTCGTTAATGTAGCGCGCGCCGCGCGGCCGCGCTTTGGCGGCGCGCAATCCGGCCGAGATCGGGCCGAGGTGGGGAGCCCTATTGCGGCTCGAGGCGCAGGCGCGCGATGTACGGCAGGTGGTCCGACAGCCACGCGGCCTCGCCGGACGGCGCGCGCCATTCGAGCGGCGTCAGCCCGCGCACGAACATCTTGTCGAGCGCGAGCGCCGGCGAGAACGCGGGGAACGTGCGGCCCGATTCGCCGAGCAGCGTCGCGACCTCGGACAGCCCGATCTCGCCGAACAGCGCGACCGAATCGTTGCGCCAGTCGTTGAAGTCGCCGGCGAGCATCAGCGGGCCGTCGCCAGCGTTGCGCACGATCCAGTGCGCGATCCAGTGCATCTGGCGCAGCCGCGCGGCACGCGTGAGCGCGAGGTGCGCGCACAGCAGCGTGACCGGGCGCGAACCCGCGAGCGTCGCGCGCGCGACCAGCAGGCCGCGCCGCTCGAAGCGGTGTGCGGAGATGTCCCAGCGGCCGCCGAGGTCGAGCGGATGCGGTGACAGGATCGCATTGCCGTGCCGCCACGACGGCTTGAACACGTTCGGACCGAGCGCGATCTGCCAGTCGAGCGCATGCGCGATCTCGGTGGCCTGGCAGTGCCAGATGTCGTCGACCGTGTCGTCCATCTGTGCGCCGAAGCCGGGCGCGAGCACGGGGCGCGGCATGCGGCGCGCCATCGCTTCCTGCAGGAAATACACGTCGGCGTGCGTCGACTGCATCCAGTTGCGCATCGCGTTCCACGCGGTGAAGCCGAGCGGCGAACGGCCCTTGTGCAGGTTCCAGCTGACGGCGGTGATTTCGTCGGGGGCGGCGTGCGGTTCGGCGAACGGCAGGGACAGGGCGTCGGCGGACATGACGCTCAATCCTTTGCGACGTGCGCACGCACGCGGTACACGAGGTGCGGATGTTGCTCGACGAGCGTCCAGTCGGTCCACGCGTCGGCGCCGACCGTCAGGCCGGGGTGGCTCGCGACGATTTGCCGCGGCGACGCGGGCACGCACGGATCGGCCGGCTTCGCGCCTTCGTCGTCGATCGTTTCCTGCACGTCGAGCGCGACCGACACCGTGTTCGCGCCGGCATCGACGGTGAGCGGCGCGACCGTCACCGACCGCGAGCGCTCGGTCGGCACGACGCGCGCGGCGTTGCCGCAGCCGACCGGCACGGCGGACGGATAGCGATGGGTATCGGTACGGGTCTGACCCACGGTGGTGCGCTGCTGGAACGTGTCGATGGTCTGACCGTCGCGTGCGACCTGGATCTCCCACGCGACGGAGGCCGGTGCGGGGCTCTGCGCATGGGCGGCGAGCGCGATGCTCGCGAGCAGGACGGCCAGGCCGTGTTTCAGCATGAAACGTCTCCGGAAACGCGCAATAGCGGGGAACGGACGCACATCTTACGCCCGATCGATTTCGATCGCGATGTGACAGGACGCGTCGCGGCAGGTTCGGAGCACGATGCGTACCTGTTCGAAAGGTAGGGCCGCGTCATGCGTTTTCAAGCGAAAAAGCGCGTGAACTCGGCGACCGGCGCGCGCTCGGTGACGAGGCGGTTCTCGATCGCGTCGGGGTCCGCATGGCCGAGCGACATCCCGCAGACCAACTGCTCGTTGGCGGGAATGCCGAGGTGTTCGGTGACGATCCGGTGAAACGGCACAAATGCGGCCTGCGGGCAGGTATCGAGCCCGCGTGCGCGCGCGGCCGTCATCACGCCCTGCAGGAACATCCCGCAGTCGAGCCATGCACCGTAGGTCATCACGCGGTCGAGCGTGAAGAACAGCGCAACCGGCGTATCGAAGAACCGGAAGTTGCGGGCGTGCTGCGCATGGATGCGCGCCTTCTCGTCGCGGCCGATGTTCAACAGGCCGTACAGGTCCCAGCCGACCTTGCGGCGCCGGTCGATGTACGGCGACACCCATTCGCGCGGGTAGTAGTCGTACTCGGCGACGTATTTCTCGTCGCGCGCGGGATCGTCGTACGCCGCGGTCAGCGCGGCGGCGAGCGCATCGCGCGTGGCGCCCGTCGCGACGTACACGCGCCATGGCTGGATGTTGGTGCCCGACGGCGCGCGGCTCGCGGCTTCGAGGATCGCCTCGAGCGTGTCGCGCGGCACCGGCGTCGGCAGGAACGCGCGGACCGCACGGCGTGACGTGAGCGCCGCGTCGACGGCGTCGATCGCATCGGCATCGACGCGCGGGACAGCAGTGGGGACGGACATCGGCATACCTTCGAGGCGGGGGCGACGCGCCGCGCGGGCGCGGTCGGCCGGGCCGGTGCGGCGGGTGGGTGAACCGACGATCATACGCCGCGGCGCGCCGGCGTGCAGCGCGCGCGGCTGTTAGCAGCAGACGCGCGTGGCTGCTTGCTTGCGCGGGAATACGGGATCGCTACACTGAAATCGTAAGGGTCTGATGGTCGTGTGACGGCAAGCGGCAGCGAGGTTGGTATGACGACGGCGATGGTGAAACAGGAACTGGCGGTGGCATCCTTCAGCACGGTGTACGACCTCGAGCAGGTCGAGACGGCGTTGAATGACCTGAACGAGAGCGCGAGCGACGCATTGCGCGCCACCTACGAGAGGATGCTCAAGACGGGCAATCTGCGCTTCTGCGTGAAGCCGAACCGGATGCCGTCGTTCGACGCGCTCGGCGAGGCATTGCCCAATTTCGCCGAGCCGCT
Source organism: Burkholderia sp. Ap-955 (assembly GCF_011753045.1). NCBI lineage: Bacteria > Pseudomonadati > Pseudomonadota > Betaproteobacteria > Burkholderiales > Burkholderiaceae > Burkholderia > Burkholderia sp. Ap-955. The sequence goes on along the minus strand of NZ_VWWH01000135.1, from coordinate 680 downwards.
CGAAGACGTGCGCAAGCAGGTCGCGCTGTGCCTCGAAACGGAGGACCGGCTCGAACTGATGCCGATCCTGCTGCTCGGGCCCCCGGGCATCGGCAAGACGCATTTCGCGAAGGCGCTCGCGCTACTGCTCGGCACCGCGTACCACTACGTGCCGATGAGTTCGCTGACGGCCGGCTGGATCCTGTCGGGTGCGTCGTCGCAATGGAAGAACGCGAAGCCCGGCAAGGTGTTCGATGCGCTGGTGAACGGCAGCTACGCGAACCCGGTGATCGCGGTCGACGAGATCGACAAGGCCGGCAGCGATGCGCAATACGATCCGCTCGGCGCGCTGTATGCGTTGCTCGAGCACGACACCGCGCGCGCATTCATCGACGAATTCGCGGAAGTGCCGATCGATGCGGGCAACGTGATCTGGATCGCGACCGCGAACGAGGCGCACGCGATTCCGGAGCCGCTGCTCAACCGGATGAACGTGTACGAGATCGAGCCGCCCGATGCGGCCGGCGCGCGCCGGATCGCGCAGACGATCTACGACGAGATCCGCACGTCGCATGCATGGGGGCGGCGCTTCCCGGACACCCTCGGCGACGACGCGCTCGACGTGCTGGCCGCGACGCCGCCGCGCACGATGCGCCGCGCGCTGCTGCACGCGTTCGGCGCCGCGCGGCTCGACGGGCGCG
>NZ_VWWH01000134.1:0-13599 GCF_011753045.1 Burkholderia sp. Ap-955 | reverse complement strand
CGTCGTCTACGCACGCGCTTCGAGCGACGTGCCGACATTCACGAAGCATTCTTGAAACTTGGCTGCTCGCGCGTCTGCTGGAACGTCTTCAGGCGAGCTGAGCAAGGTTTTTGAACTGGCCTCTAAGCGGCAGCAGATGGCGTGGCGGCCGGCTCTCGCGCATACGCTACTGCAGGTGAGGACGGCTGTCCTGCATGAACAACTGCAATCATGCTTCGAGCGATAGTATCCGGCGCTCACAGCCAACAATAGCGCTCACCATATCGCGGCGTAGAGCCCCCGCTTTGACGTGGTTTCCAGAATGGATTGGCGAAGCCATGCCCGATGGCGTGCAGCGCCCTCTCGAGCGGGCGCAGTAGGATCCTGATGCGGCTCGCAACATCCTTCGCGACTCGCGTTCTTCGGTCCTGTCGGTCAGGCGACGCCCGTCGACTGATGCCGACGTCGGCCAAAGCGCTTTATTCAGGGCCGACTCAGTAACCGCAGCTTCTCGGCAGCCAGCGCGCGCACACTGGGGTCGGGATCGCTGTCAGCGATGGCTCCAAGTGTGGCACGGTCCAGGCATGCGAGCCGGGCGCCGACCTCGATGGCCATCCAGCGCACCTCGGCATTTTCGGCCCGCAGCCGGGGCGTGATGTCGCTGCAAGCTGCCGTGTCGCCGCTGGCACCTAGCCCGGAGAGCGCCGCACCCACCTCGTCGGGGTCTGCCGAATCGAGTGCACGGCGCAACGCCAGGCGCGCGGCCGGATCGGGCGACAAACCGAGACCGGATGCCGCAATGAGCCGCGTGCGCGCATTGGCGAAGGCGCGCAGAAGGATGGCGGTCGCCTCCGGTCGGCGATAACGGCCGAGCAGATCGAGCAGCACGAGGTCGTCCGGCTGTGCCTCGGCGCGGCCCAGCACCACCGGGAACGAGAGTTCGGCATTCTGGAGCAGCCAGGCAAGTGCGTGGTCGCGCTGCCGCAGTTGCGGCGGCGAGCCGGCGCGGATGTGCAAGGCGGCGAGCTGATGGTCGATTTCGGTGGTCGTAGGAGACATGGAAGCGGGCGTGTTCGCGAAAGTTGGGGTGGCGGCCAATAGTGCGAAACCGAAGGCAGCGGTAGGTCACAACGCCAGGATGGTGGTCGCGTCGGCAGCGGCAAAGACCGCGTTTACACCATTGCGGAACGCGGTCATTGCAGGGCCGCTGATAGTCGGGTCGGCGATGAAACGAAGAAACAGGCCCCGAAGCAACGACCGCGCAACACGGGCCTCGAACGCGTCCTTGATATGTTTGATGCGGGCCTGGATTTGGGGCGCGGGATCATAGTTCATCGAGCCGAGCGCCGCGTGGGCCGGTACGTTGGGCGTGAAAAACGGCACCTCGCGCATCAGCGAGTACATCTCGGTCTCGTGATAGCCGTAATTGTCAATCTCGCTTGTCCGCCCCGCCGTGGTCGTCGGCCGTGTGTAACCGGGCATGTGCCGCGCCGCCTTGTCGTAAAGGTCCAGCCCATATTCCGCGCCCGGGGTACCGTATCTGTCCAGACCTTCGTAGGTGGTGTGCCCCCAGATCTCGTGAACCACGGTCGGCAGGGCGTAGGCCGGATTGGCGGCGACCATCTGCATGAATGCGTCCCCCACCACGGCGCGCAACCCGTCGGCGAATGCGATGATATTGATGCCGCGCATGAAGATCGCGCGGGCGTCGGCACGCAGGTGCGCGGCCCTGATCCCCAGCTGCGGGTGGTTGGCGGTGGCCCAGGCCACGAAGGCGGGAATCGAGACATTGTTCAGCGTGAGGTTTATGGTAGCTTCCTGCGCCGCCGACATGGTCGCGGTTTGCGGTGCGATCGATCCCTGGGCAACCTGTCCGGCTTGCTGAGCCGCGACCTGCGCCGTCGTCGGCGGCGGCGCTCCGGCCGGTAGAACCGCCGCCGCCGCCGCCCGATTACGGGTGATCATTTCGGTGGCCTGAGCCTGTGCCATGGCGCTCTCGTTGGCTAAACCCTGCGACGCCGCATAGGCCAGGGCGCCGACGCGCTCGATTCGCTGCAGCAGGTCGCGCGCCTGCCTCTCAAAAAGGCCCCCAGCCTGGGTCGAGTTGGAGGGCAGCACCCCGAGCATTCTGGTCAAATTGTTGAAGGGCAGATAGTGGGCGACCATCGCATCCCGGCGCGTGGCACTTTCGGCGGCAAAAGCGCGCAACGCGGCCTCCGCCTGAGGCTGCGTCCAGGCACCGCCGTTGCGCAACAGCTTTGATACATAGGGGTTGACCCACGGGTCGGCTAGGTCGGGGTGATCGGGCAGTGTCAGCACGGTGCCGGGGGAAACGACGAACACGCCTGGCGAAGAAAGGGTCACGGTGCGCGGATTTGCGAGGCGGATCGCATCGGCGTAGCGCGGCTCGCCATAAACGGCGCGCGCGACGTCCTGCAGGGTTTCGCCGGCGACTACCGTGTGTGTTGCCGGGGCGGAACCGGCGGGGACGAAGAGTTGCGGCCCATATGTTGTCGCTGACACTAGCGCTTGCGGGTCGATGAGGTCGCTCGCACCCAGCCCGCGAATGAGGCGACCGGCGACCGCGGCAGCATGGCGATCAGCGCCGGCTGTGTCGGTCAGCCGGCCGACGCGGCGGCCCTGGACGACGTGCGCGGCTTCGTGAGCCGCTACTTCCAGGCTGGGCCACGTGGCGAAACGGACATGCCCGTCCTGGACGGCCGCCTCTGCACCAAGACGGCGGACCGAGGGATCGAGCGTTGCTGGCGCCGTGAATTCCGGCAGTCCGAAGGCGCGCGCTATGGTGCTGTGGTGTGGGAAGTTGGCCAGCTTCTCGCCTTGGCTAGTGGCGCATCGCGGGCCTTCAGCGGGCGAGAACACAGGAATCCTGCTGAAATCCCAGGACGGGCCCGGCGTTTTCTGAACGCCCTGTTCAGCCTCTGAAGCGTGGTGCTCGCTAGGGCCCGGCACAGGCGGATTTGAAAGCCGCTGTGTCAGATAGCGCAGCGTCGCTCGGTTCCCGATCGTCCTTTGGAGCATACGCGCCTGTTCCACCGTGCCACCGCCAAATGGTCGCGCTGCAAGGGTCGCGCGTTGAGGCGCCAGCTTGCTAGTCGGACTTTCGGCTGCATTTTTCTGTGCCTTAGCGACCTTCGGAGCAAACACGGCTGCACCCCCTCTGGGTTGACGCGATACCTCGCGTGACCACAAAGAATTCGCGGCGCCCGCAGCATCCCGTCGATATGCACTGCTTCATTCGGGCTGCCCGCTTTCCCTCCCGATCCTCGTCAAACCCGGCTTGGAGGCGGGTCTGTTGTTCGGATCGTTCATCGGTACCGTGCAGGCATCCGACTTCTCACCAGCGTAGATGCCGGGCGTACGGCCTTTGGCCTTCTCCGACCCGTCCGCCGATGAATCAGTGGCGGGCACTGATGAGATCTCCCAGTTCCCATGCAAGGAGCTTCTCCACATGCTCAGGTTCGTCAAAGCATTTGGGCACGTAGCCCACGCTCCATTAATTCTTTGCGGCTCCCGGCAAGGCCACAGTCGCATCGAGCGCACCTGCCGCAGCAGGTGGAGATCCGACAACGACCGTGATCGCATTCTCAACCGCGGCTTCCGAGCCCGCATCCGTTGTAACGGTCAATGTACGTGGCCCCAGGACAGCATCACGCAACACATCGATAGTGAGCACAGCACCGTCCGCGGTCTTGTTGAGAGTGAACGAAGTCACCGTGACGCCCGGCCCAAGATCGGCTGTCACCGTTGGCGTCTTGCCGGACGCGTGCTGAAGCTGCAGGGCGACGTCGAGCACGAATCCAGTCGTCCCCTGGGGAATCGCTTGCGTATTCGCATTCGTGTCGGCCGGTGTGATGCTTTTAATGACGACCTTGCCCGACTGACATTGCCACCAGAAGCTCCCGAAGGACAGCACAATTCGGCGGCACTCGCAGTTGTCGATGGTGGTGATCATACCGTCTGCGTCCATCAGCACCTTCGCCAGCACGACCCACGGCTGCGTGGGGCAGTCCGGACAGACGGACGCCCCCCCTTTGCCCACATCGCTGATATCGGGCGGCGCCGCATTTGCGTCTGGGCATGAGGTCAGAATCCCGATCTCGTAGCCATCCTGGAAACGTGAGTATTCGCAAGCGTTATCGTCGCAGCCGCAACCGATTGGCTGCACTCGAATCGGTCGGGTTTTGCATTCCTGATATTTAACAGCGACGTACAGTGGCGCCGCCGGCTCGCGTGAAACAAACACGTCACTGCACCATGGATCAACCGGTTGCACACAAGGGTCACCCGTCATCCCGCTCGTACCCGACGTGCGCAGGTCGACGGTAAGGCAGCAGTCGAGGACAATCTCGTCACCATACGGTCCGAGCACATAGCCTGGCGTGACAACCACCTTCCACGAATCAAATGAACTCGTACCCGCACCACCACCGCCCGCGGGAGCCGGACAAACCTTCGCACCACACACCACGCCCCAACCATGCAGCAAGCGATTGTGTCGGCGCATCTTGTTCCTAAAATACTCTTGCTCCAGCATCAGGTCATCGGCTGTAATGAGCTGGCGCGGATAGTAGCGCGGCCGTTCCGCGACCGCATTTGTACACGATGAAGTCGCGCAGGGAGTTGCACTCGTCATGATCGTCTCCGGTTTTGAATCTCATCCTTTGCAGCCGCGCGCAGTGTCCTGGTTCGGCATCTTGTTCGTGAGGCACACGAGCAGGTCGTGCAGCAGGTCCAGCCCGAAGACGAGCGGCCGCACTGTGATGTCGATCTGCTCGGATTGCAGCATGGCGCCCGGCTGTGGCAACTGCACATTGGCGAGCACGATGCACGGATTGTCGGGACATGCCCGGCACGGCGCGCTCACATACTGCACGAGCGCCGGATAGTTGATCCGGCCGCCCGCAACGATGTCCTGCAACATGCAGTCCGTCGAGATGGTGGGCTGCTTCCCGTCGATGATCTGCACTTCGTAGCGCTCGCGTATCGTGCCGGGCGTGCACATCGCGTTCTGATCGCATTCGCCGCCCAGCGCAGGAACCGGGTCGCTCTCGCACTCGTGGTAGCAGATCACGACATGGCAATACTGCCCGTCGCAGCACTCACAGGCGTTCGCTGATGCAACACCCGCAGCGCCCACAGCACCCGCGGCGCCTGCATTGGCCTGAGCGCCCGCAGCAGCGGCCGCGGCGGCGGGCAGCGGCACGGACATCGTCGTTTTCGGCACGATGATCTCGCGGCCCCATTTGTCGATCGCAACGCCCGGCAGCACGACGACGCCGCTGCCGTTCTTGTCGGGTTGCACATCGAGTCCGCAGACCACGCCGTAGCCGGTGACGAGCCGGTTGAGCAGCCATCGCTTCGAGTTGAAGTAGTTCTGCTCCAGTTCGAGATGGAACACGTCGAGCAGCTTGCCGTAGAAGAAGCGGTTACGGCTGTAGGTGCTCACGCCCGCGGCGCAATTGCCGCAGCAGTTGTTATCGTTTGTCACGGATACCTCCTCATCGAAATCCCGGTTGTTCTCGCCTGTCCGTTCAGCCGAGCACGGTCAGGCCGACACGGCTCGCCGCGCCGACTCGCCCGGCGGGCTCTCCGCCAAGTGTCGTCTGCACGCCGAGCGCTGCCGTCTCGCCGACCCGCAGGCTCACCGGCGGCCCGGCCACGACCGTGTCAATGCCGACTCGCGCCTGGAACCCCACCCGCATCTGCGCTTCGATGATCCGCACGCAGTACGTGGTATGGGCGGGCTTTTCGCTTTCGATCACCGCACGCACGCGCGGCAGCGTCGCCGCGCAATTCAGTTGCCCGCGATACACCGCAACTCTGAACTGAAACGCGACATCCTCGAAGAGCGGGCTGCCGAATTCGTCGTCGGTGAGCAGTTGCGACTGATCGAGCACCGCACTCGCGCCCACCACCGCGCCTTGAGGCTGCGCGGGCGCGAGCATGGTCGTATAGCCGAGGACCGATGCTCCCGCGCCCGACCACGCTGGAGGTTCCGGCGCATTGGTGCAGCACGCCTGAACTGGCGCGGGGAGCGCCCACCACGCGGCATGCAGCAACGGCTCTTCGATGATGGCGTCCACGCCTGCGTACTCCTTGAGCGCGCAGCGCAGGCCTTCGACGGTGCCCCGGCGTGCGTCGCGCTCGAAGGCTTCGATGATCGCGCGCCGCACGCTCGCCTCGCCCCAACCTTCCTGCAATGTCAGGCCCATCCACCCGGCGAGCCACGGCAGGTACCCGGCGGGAGCCGAGTGCGCATCGAAGAGCGCTGGCAACGTGGCGATCCGTGCCTCACTTTCGCTGGCGAAACTCTCGAACAGCGAGAGGAACCGCAGCAGGAAGTCGTGGCACACACCAGGCGCGCGATAAATGGCGGGCAGATACTTCACGTAAGTGTCGTGATCGAATTCGACGCGCATCTGTTCGATGGATGGCGTCGCGAGGCCGTCGCTCGAAAGCCACACACCCACCCACAGATAACGCGACGGCTTCCCACCGACGTACACGTCGGTCACATCCGGCGCCTTCGATTGCCAGCGCGCGTCGGTGAACGGATTGGCACCGCCCGGATCGAGCACCGGCGCGGCCGGCGCATCGGTTTGCTCGTCAGCCGTGTGCACGAAGAACTGCAGGTGCGCATCGGGCGCTGGCAAGTTCGCGATGGCCTTCAGGCGATGCCAGGCGACCTTCTCTGTCGACGTGCTGAGCGCATCCGTCCAGAACACACCCTGCTTTCGATAGCCCGCGCCGAGCGTCAGTCGCGCCGGCGCGAGGCTGCCGCCCGTGTTCACGAGCAGCACGTTGCCGGGAGCGGGCGCGAGCCCCGCAACCGGTCCCATGAAGCCCACTGCCTCGCCAACGAATGAATAGCCATCCTCAATATCGAACTGGAACACGCGACGTCTCGCATTGTCGCCAACGAACACCGTGTCTCCAACAACGGCGATGCCGAGCGGATTCTGCAGCACGTCTGCGCCGAAGGTGACCGGATGACCAGCCGCGTCGACGAGCGGCCGGCCATCCGGCATCACGACGAACACCGCATGGGCGGCCACGTCGACGATATAGATTCGCGTGGTGTTGCCGCCGCCAGCTTGCGTGAAGTCGCCGGCGGCCACGTCCACGGGTTCCCGAAGCACCGCGGCGGCGTCGAGCGTGCGCCAGAATGCCGGTTGTACAGCGCCTTGTGCGTCGAACTGCTGCACGCGCGCGTTGCCGTGATCGATCACATACACGCGGTTTGCGGAATCGGCCGCAAGCGTCCACGGGGCATCGAACTGGCCGTCCGCGTTGCCCGCGCGGCCCCACACTTCGGTGAGCTGGCTCGTGACGGGGTCGAACGCCTCCAGCCGGTCGTTGCCGCTGTCCGCAACCAGCAGCGCGCGCCGCCATGCGGGCACGAGCAGGCCGCGCGGCTGGCTCAATTGCGCCGGCTCGCCGCCGAAGCGGCCGAGGCATGACACCTGCCGCACGCTGGCGTCGCAGGCGTCGATGCGCCATATGTGGCCGCCATCAGGGTCGGCGAAGAAAACGGTGCCGTCGGCGTCCACTGCGACGCCGGCCGGACCTGACGGCACCGGCAACTGTGCGAGTGCGTCGGTTGACTCGCTGGCAAGGAGCGGCACTGCGCTGAGCTGAAATGTCCCTCCCGCGCCTTGGTGCAACCCGATCCAGTGATGGCCGTGCCATCGGCCATTGCGGTTCAGCCATCTGAAGTTGCGGTCATTCGGGTTCATGGTCAGGACTCCACTCCCATCCACGTGACGGACCATTGGTTCGTCTGCAGCACGGCGTTACCGCCTGCGGTATTCCCTTTGAACAGGCTCAGGAAGGACGACGGATTGAAATCCGTGCCGAGGGGGGGCATCGTCAGCTGGAACGTGAAGCCGGTCGGTGTTGGATCGAGGATGCCAGTAAGGCCATCGAGCACGAACGTGCCTAGTGCGCTCTTCGACTTGAGGTCGGAGGGGAGCTTCGCGCTATCGAACAAGCGATTGCCGACTAGCTGGGCGCTGTAGCACGGGGTCTTCTGGAACTGCTCAGCCGAGGTGTCGATGTCCACTTGCAGGGTGATGATCTTGGTCGATTTTGCCAACGGGCCGAGCCGCCATACCGTCGCCGCGGGATCCGTGCTGCCGCAGGCGACATGCGGCTGCGCGTTGGGCCGCGCATTGCGTCGCTGGACGGTTGACAGCGGCTGGTACAGCTGGCAATTGCGGACCTCGGCGCGCGCAAGCACGATCCGCATGTTCGACTGCACATCGATCTTCAGCTGCGGGTCGATTGGCTGCAGCGTCGCCCCGAGCTGTATCCAGCAAAAGTTGGGCGCTTCTCGCAGGCGCGTCGCGCCTTGTGGCACGCACACGCCCATGCGCGTTTCCGTTTCGACGAGATCGGCGTCGGTCGGATAGGAGACGGTCAGGTCGTAGAAGACCGAGCCGCCGCTGCCGTCGTCCGCGACGGGCGGTACCGGTTCGACTTGCTGCTCGGTCAGCACGATTTCCCTGCCGCACGCGTCGAGCGCATAGCCGGGTGCGATCGTGATCTGCCGGTCGCCCTTGTTGCCGGCCACGGCGTAGCCGCTGCCAACGCCCGGCTGATGCAGGCTCTGGTTGTGCAGCCAGCGCATCTCGCGGTTGAACGACTCGAGGGTCTGCAGATCCGTCGCGAACAGACGCTGTCCGTTGAAGAACTGCAAGCGCTCGAGAAACTGCGAACTGCCGATGATGCCCATCGTCGAGACTCCTGCCGGCGTCGCGCCGGCTCAGCAACAACACGGCTTGCGCACGTGCGGATCGAGGCAATGGCTGGCGTTGCGGGTCGACTGGCACCCGAGCCAGCACACATAGGCGTCCAAGCGCACCGGAAACGCCTTGCCGTCAAGCCCGCGCGCCACGATGGAGCGCGCGAGCTCTTGCAAAAGCACCAGCACGCTGAACTTGAACCGGTTCGACTCGGCTGCCTCGACGTGCGCGAAATACAGCGGGAACTCCGTGTTCGTGCTGACGGCGGTAGGCGCTGGCGCAGCGTTGCCCGCAACTGCGTTCCCGATTGCGGCGAGCGACGCGGCCAGCTTCGCGCCGTCTTCGAGCCACGCCAGATAGCACGGTGTACGGGTGAAGCCGGCCGCCGTGGTGTCGACCGTGGTGTCGAACGCGACCACCGAGGCGCTCACGAATTGCGCGGTCCATGCGGTGCCGCCCGCGATCGTCGATCCGTTCGCGAGGTAGGGCCGCGACAGGGGTCGGCCCTTCTGCGCGACGAACCCGGTATCGGTCCGCGGGTTTGCCTGCGTGCCGCTCATTCGCGCGAGCGGCACGCCGTCGTCGGGCGTCAACGCCGCGGCCGCAATCCACACGAGGTCCGCCGCCTCCATGACCTTCGCGCCGCCGCATTCGAAGCAAACGCCGGAACGGTCCTGCGGCGCCGGAAACGACGAGGTTTCCCGATAGCGGATCACGAGCGTGAACGGCGTGCTCTCAGACAGTTGCACAGGCAACGGCATGGTTTGCCCGGCGAGCAGGGTCAACGCGCGCCCGAAGCGGTCGTAGGCGACGCCCGCTTCGACGGCGACCACGCCGCCCGCACCGCTTTGCGGCTGGAGTGACACACCAAGCCCGAGCGCCACGCCGAATGCGTCGTGCACCGCGCGGTTATGCCACCTGCGCAGTTGCGTATCGGTTGCAACCTGCGTGCGCAGGTCGCCCGAGCGCAGCATCTGCCCCTGCCAGTAACGCGTGCGTTCGAGTTTGCGTGCATCGTCCGGATTCATCGCCACCTCACAACACCTGGATTTCGTGCGCGCCCGACACCACAAGTGCCGTCGACGCAAGACAGACGTTGCCGCACTGCGGATCGCATTCGCAGCCGTCGGCAAGCAGCGCGAGCGTGGCCACGTAGTCCACACCCGCCACCGCATCGATCACCTGCATGATTTCCGCGCGATACACATGGCGGCCGAACGGCCAGCCCTGAGCGTTGGCGCCGCCCGTGAGCGGATGCAGATAACGATTGAGCGTGTCGACGATGCGCGTCGCGAGCGCCCGCGGGTCCGTTGCCGCGAATGGGTGCACCTGCGCACGCACCGTTATCTCGCGATAGGTCGGTCCGACCACGTCGATGCGTGAGCCGATGATCCGGCGGCGCGCAAGCCAGGCCGACACGGCGCGCAACAGCGCGGCGCTGGGCGCGGGGCGCGGCACCGGCAGGTTCGGCAAGACCACAACCGTCACCATGCCGAGCGCCTTGATACACGGAAAATCGGCATGCAGATCGGCCCACGCCTTGACGCGGCCAATCTCGACGCCGGGGGTCGCACGCGCGAGCGCCTCGCAATCCCCGAGCGTGATCGCGCGCTGCGGCTCGGCCAGCATCCTGATCGCCCGGCCGACCGCGTGCGGCAGCGGCTCCGCGGCCTGGCCACCGGTTGCAGGGAGCGGATTGACTAACGCGAGTGCATGCATTGCCGCGTCGAAATCCGCAATGTGCGCGCGGTTGTGCGCCGAATCCACCAGCCGCGTGACGGTCTGCGCGCGCAGATTGCCCGCCTGAGCGCTTGTTGCGAGACAAACCGCAAAGAAGCGAGTGCCAGCGGGCGCAACGCGGCCATGCTCGCCGTCACCGAAGGTCACGGTCCCGGCGGTCGGATCGAGCACGAAGTCGCATTGATCCCGACGCGAACCGTCGAAGTCGCGCCGATCGCGCCAGCGTTGCCACTGTCCGGCCTGATCGACGCTAAGGAGCCGGAACCGCGCGCGTATCACCGGCGGCGCGGGTAGCTGCATGCTTTGCCACGGTGTGCCGTCGCCCGTGCCGAGCGTCACGGCTTCGACGCACAGGCGCCCCGCTGTCGTCGCGGTGGCGCCCGTGTAGTCGAGAATGCGCAACTGCGGCACGTCGGGGTCCGTCACGAATGCGAGCGCCGAGATGCGGCCATTGGCATCGAACTGGATTTGCATGCGCACCCATGCCCCACGCGTGGCGGCAGGCGACGCGACGCCTGCCCCGATAATCCACGTCACGACACCCGGGTGCCACGTCTGCTCCGCCCGCACCGCGTTCAGCGCAAGATTCGTGATGACGGGCGGCGCATCGTAGGCGCCCGCCTCGAAGCGCAGGCGCAGATAACTGAGATCCGCGCCGACGTGCCCAATGCGCTGCTTCACGCCGTTGCGCGGAGGCGTTATCACGATGCCGCCGTCGAGTGTCAGGCAGCGGGTATCGTCGGAGAACTCGGCGCCGCTCAGCGGCAGCCAGCTCGCCGTCGCGCCGTCTCCGGCGAGCATTTCGCACGCGAGGCGCACCGCCGGAAACGGCAGGGGCGCACGCGAATCATGCGGTGGCGGCGCGCTTCCGGGCTGCGCGTGAGCCGTCGCGCAACGCGGCACGACAGGCGTGCAAGCACGCTTGCGGGCTTCGCTTTCGGCTGCGATGCGCAGGCGTTCCCGCATCCCGGCGCGAACACTCGCGAACGTGAAGTAGAGGCTGTGCGCCCGCGCCGCGACGAGTGGTTCATCGAAGCCGAGATACAACTCGCTGCCGGGTTGCGGTGCATCGCCGAATGCACCGAACGGCACGCCCCGGCGCCAGCGATCGGTCAGGTCGTGAAACCCGTTCGCGTCCCTTACCTGAACTGCCGCGAGCGCGAGCGGCAGCACGGTCACGCTCGCGAGCGTCCTGAAGCGCGTCTCGACATTCGCGTTGTCCACATACTCGCATTCGATATCGGCCGCCAGTTCGACGGGATTCGCAGCAGGCGGGTTGGCGTACGAGAAGCTCAGCACGGTCGTCGCCGGCCGGGGTGGCTGCGGATGAATGCCAACTGCGGCCAGGAACTTGAGCCGCGCGCGATCCGTGACACGGTTGAGCTGGTAGATATCCATCTCGGCCAGCGCGGCGAACAACTCGATCATCGTGATGCCGGGATCGTGCGCGTTCTGGTCGGTCCATTCGGGCGCGTAGAGCGGAATCAGCGCGCGCCCTTCGTCCACCAGGTCGACCCAGCGGCGATCGTCGAGATTGGGCAAGAGCATTGGCATCGCGTTACCCCTTGGCCAACTGGCTTTCGCTGATCGTCGAGGCATCCTTGACGAAATACGCGAAAAGCGGGAGGTCGGCGAGCGTGCCCGAACCGGGTTGCCGCAGGCGCGGATTCTTGATGCGGTAATAATCCTCGACGATCTGCGCCTGCTGCTCGCGATTGAAGCTGGTGATGTGGTTGCCCGCCGCCTTGGCTGTCATGAGCCCCGTCACGCCGTTGTAGTTGTAGGCCCCGGTGGCGCCGAGCTCGATCTGCGCATGCAGCGCCTGGGCCATATAGATCGAACCGGATTGCTCGTATTGCCAGACGTGCGTCAGCTCGTGAATCAGCGTGGCCTCGTCGATCGTGCCGCTCCAGTCGTTGATGGTGTGAAAGCTGGTGTATGCACGCCCGCTGAAGGCCGGCCCGATCACCGCGCGCTCGTCAACGCGCACACGCTCGAAATTGATCGACGCGCCGAACACGCTGCTCGCGCTCGCGATCTCGCGGCCAGTCAATTTACGCGTGTTGAACTTTGCAAAGTCCATCATGGTTTCGTAGGCTTCGCCCACGCCGAGCAAGTCGATGAGGTACAGCGCGTTCGCGCCGAGCCACTTGAGAAAACCGAGCCACGTGTCGACCTTGCCGAGCGATTCCCACCACGAGAGCGACCACGGCTTCATGCTCTTGACGCCTTCCCACAGCCCGAGGACCAATCTCGCCAGCCGCGCGGGCAGCCGCTGAACCCATTCGGCAACGCGCTCGAAAATGCCGCTGACCTTGCTCCAGATCTGACGGCCCACCCACTGCAGGCCGGTCCACACGGCGTCGGCGGCCACCGCGATGCCGTGGCCCACGGCCTTGAGACCCCTCCACACAGCGGACGCGCCGGTCTTGATGCCTTCCCACACCGTGCCTGCCGCGCTTGCAATGCCATGACCGACCTTGCTCCAGAATCCCGGATGTTTTTCGGGCGGGTTCTTCAAGGCAGCACCGCCTCCGGCCGGGCTCGAGCCGTCTTCCTCCTTGCGCTGGATGCCGCGCGCGCCGGTCGTCACCGCAAATCGTCCCGCTGCGTCGGCCACGCCGGTCTCGGCACGGCGAGCCTGCGCTTCATGCGCGGGATTGTCAGTCGGCTCGAGGCCTGGTCGGCTGCCGTCCTGCTGCGCGACGTGCACGAGTTCATGCGTGAGCAATGCATCGCCAGCGTCTTGCCGGTAGCGGCCGCTGCCGAAGAACACGTGCTTGCCGAGCGTGAACGCCTGCGCGCCGAGCGCGGCCGCGGCGCGGCTGGTGGCCGGGTCGTCGTGCACGCGCACGTCTCCCAGATCGCGGCCGAGCCGCGCCTGCATGGCCGCCCGCGTAGCGGGAGCGAGGGCTTGGCCGGCGCCCGGCCGCTCGATGGAGGACGCAAGTTGCGCCGCCTGCTCGTCGTTCTCCCTCGAAGACTCGCGTGCGCCATGCGCCCTGCCAGCGCCCAGCATCCGGCCAACCGACCGGTTGCCGTACGCTCGCTGCATGTCGAGCAACGCCGCATGGCGTGGCGCCAGCCCGTGCGGGCGCTGCGGGGCGGCCTGCCC
>NZ_VWWH01000133.1:0-13757 GCF_011753045.1 Burkholderia sp. Ap-955 | reverse complement strand
GCCGCACGCGGACGACATCGCGGCGGCCGCCTGCTACCTCGCGAGCGCGCCGGGCGTCACCGGCGCGACGCTGACCGTCGACGGCGGCGAGCACCTCGTGCCGCCCGCCGCCGGCCCGAATGAATGAACTGCGCGGAAACGCGCGGCCTGACTGCCGCCGCCCGCGCCGCTTTGCGTGTGCGCACGCCAATTTGACTGGGACGACCATGTTTTCCGCTCTCCTGCACCCCCGCCTCGCGGACTGCCGCAGGCTCTACCTGCGCGACTACGAAGTGCACATCAACATCGGTGCCTTCGAACACGAGAAGCGCGGCGAGCAGCGCGTCGTCATCAATGTCGACCTGTTCGTGCCGCTCGCGCTGTCCACCCCCGTCGACGACCGGCTGCATGAAATCGTCGACTACGACCTGATGAAGCAGAGCGTCACGCAATGCCTGGCGCGCGGCCACATCCACCTGCAGGAAACGCTGTGCGACGCGATCGCCGCGCGCCTGCTGGCGCACGATGCCGTGCGCGCGGTACGCGTCTGTACCGAGAAACCGGACGCTTATCCGGACTGCGACGCCGTCGGCGTCGAAGTCTTTCGCATCAAGGACGAGGAGCGCGCATGAACGCCCCCCACATGAATGACACGGCGGCCGATGCCGCCACCCTCGACACGCCCGCCGCCCCGGCCGGCCGCCCGGCGCTGACGCGCCGCGAACAGAAGGACGCGTACGAGAACAACAAGCTGTTCAAGCGGATCGTGCGCCAGGTCGGCCAGGCGATCGGCGACTTCAACATGATCGAGCAAGGCGACAAGGTGATGGTGTGCCTGTCGGGCGGCAAGGACAGCTATGCGATGCTCGACGTGCTGCTGCGCCTGCGCGAGCGCGCGCCGATCGATTTCGACATCGTCGCGGTGAACCTCGACCAGAAGCAGCCGGGCTTCCCCGAGCACGTGCTGCCGGAATACCTGAAACAGGTCGGCGTGCCGTTCCACATCGAGAACCAGGACACCTACAGCATCGTCAAGCGGCTCGTGCCCGAAGGCAAGACGACCTGCTCGCTGTGCTCGCGGCTGCGCCGCGGCATCCTGTACCGCGTGGCCGGCGAGCTCGGCGCGACCAAGATCGCGCTCGGCCACCACCGCGACGACATCGTGCAGACGCTGCTGCTCAACATGTTCTACGGCGGCAAGCTGAAGGGGATGCCGCCGAAGCTGCAGTCGGACGACGGCAAGAACATCGTGATCCGCCCGCTCGCGTACGTGAAGGAAACGGATCTGGAGAAATACGCGGAACTGCGCGAATTCCCGATCATCCCGTGCAACCTGTGCGGCAGCCAGCCGAACCTGAAGCGCGCGGAAATGAAGGCGCTGATCCGCGAATGGGACAAGCGCTTCCCGGGCCGCGTCGAGAACATGTTCAACGCGCTCGCGAAGGTCGTGCCGTCGCACCTGATGGACACGACGCTGTACCCGTTCCAGTCGCTGCGCGCGACGGGCGAGGCCGATCCGCAGGGCGACATCGCGTTCGACGAGGAACCGTGCGCGTCGGGCGACGACAGCGCGGCGCCGGGTGGCGCCAAACCGATCTCGATCGTCCAGTTCGACGATCTGTAAGCAGGGACCGAACACCCGCCGAAACCGGGGTCGGCGGCCTCGTTTCGGCGTTGTCGCCCCGCCGCGACAGGCCCGGAGCGACAAAGGCCGCATGCTAAAATGGACGGCTTCGAACTCTGACCCAAGCGCGCGCCATGAATATCGTGATTTTGGCGGCAGGCACCGGCAAGCGCATGCGTTCCGCGCTGCCGAAAGTGCTTCACCCCCTGGCCGGCAGGCCGCTCCTCTCCCACGTCATCGACACCGCGCGCACGCTGCAGCCGTCCCGGCTCGTCGTCGTCGTCGGTCATGGCGCCGAGCAGGTCCAGGCGGCCGTCGCCGCACCCGACGTCCAGTTCGCCGTGCAAGCAGAACAGCTCGGCACCGGCCACGCGGTGCGCCAGGCGCTGCCGCTCCTCGATCCCGCGCAACCGACGCTCGTGCTGTACGGCGACGTGCCGCTCACACGCGCGTCGACCCTGCAGCGCCTCGTCGATGCCGCGCGCGAGGGCCGCTACGGGATTCTGACCGTCACGCTCGACGATCCGACCGGCTACGGCCGCATCGTGCGCGACGCGGCCGGCTTCGTCACGCGCATCGTCGAGCAGAAGGATGCGTCGCCGGACGAGCTGCGGATCGCCGAGATCAACACCGGCATCATCGTCACGCCGACGGCCCAGCTGTCGATGTGGCTCGGCGCGCTGAAGAACGAGAACGCGCAGGGCGAGTACTACCTGACCGACGTCGTCGAACTCGCGATCGAGGCCGGTTTCGACGTCGTCACCGCGCAGCCCGACGAGGAATGGGAAACGCTCGGCGTGAACAGCAAGGCGCAGCTCGCCGAACTCGAACGCATCCACCAGCGCAACATCGCCGATGCACTGCTCGTCGACGGCGTCACGCTCGCCGATCCGGCGCGCCTCGACGTGCGCGGCACGTTGCGCTGCGGCCGCGACGTGTCGATCGACGTGAACTGCGTGTTCGAAGGCAACGTGACGCTCGCCGACAACGTGACGATCGGCGCGAACTGCGTGATCCGCAACGCGTCGATCGGCGCGGGCACGCGCATCGATGCGTTCACGCACATCGACGGCGCCGAGCTCGGCGCGCACACCGTGATCGGCCCGTACGCACGGCTGCGCCCCGGCGCGCAACTCGCGGACGAGGCGCACGTCGGCAACTTCGTCGAGGTGAAGAACGCGGTGATCGGCCACGGCTCGAAGGCGAACCACCTCACGTACATCGGCGACGCCGACATCGGCGCGCGCGTGAACATCGGCGCGGGTACGATCACCTGCAACTACGACGGCGCGAACAAGTTCCGCACCGTGATCGAGGACGACGTGTTCGTCGGCTCCGATACGCAGCTCGTCGCGCCCGTGCGCGTCGGCCGCGGCGTGACGATCGCCGCCGGCACGACGATCTGGAAGGACGTGGCCGACGGCCTGCTCGCGTTGAACGAGAAGACCCAGACCGCGAAGAGCGGCTACGTCCGCCCGGTCAAGAAGAAAAGTTAACATCACGCGGGTGCCGTACGGCGCCCGCTTCCCTATGGAAGGTAGATTTCATGTGCGGCATTGTCGGCGCAGTTGCGCAGCGTAATATCGTTCCGGTGCTGATCGAAGGGTTGCGGCGCCTCGAATACCGTGGCTACGACTCGTGCGGCGTCGCCGTGCTCGAGCCGGACGCACCGAAGCGCGCGCGCAGCGTCGCGCGCGTCGCCGATCTCGACGCGCAGGTGCGCGAATCGCACCTCGAAGGCACCACCGGCGTCGCGCACACCCGCTGGGCGACGCACGGCGCGCCCGTCACGCACAACGCGCACCCGATCTTCTCGTCGAACGCGCTCGCGCTCGTCCACAACGGCATCATCGAGAACTTCGAATCGCTGCGTGAAGCGCTGCGCGCGAAGGGCTACGAATTCGTGTCGCAGACCGACACCGAAGTGATCGCCCACCTCGTGCACAGCCTGTATCGCGGCAACCTGTTCGACGCGGTGCGCGAAGCGGTGGGCCAGCTGCACGGCGCGTATGCGATCGCCGTGATCCACAAGGACCAGCCGCACACCGTCGTCGGCGCGCGCCAGGGTTCGCCGCTCGTGGTCGGGCACGGCGACGGCGAGAACTTCCTCGCGTCCGACGCACTCGCGCTCGCGGGCAGCACCGACCACTTCACGTTCCTCGAGGAAGGCGACGTGTGCGAGCTGTCGCTCGACGGCGTGAAGATCGTCGACCGCCACGGCGCCACCGTGCAGCGCGAGATCCGCGTGGTCAGCGCCTACGGCGGCGCGGTCGAACTCGGGCCGTATCGCCACTTCATGCAGAAGGAAATCTTCGAGCAGCCGCGCGCGATCAGCGATACCGTGCCGCAAACGGACGCGTTCGACGCGACGCTGTTCGGCGACGCCGCACCCGCCGCGTTCGCGGACATCGACAGCCTGCTGATCCTCGCGTGCGGCACGAGCTACTACTCGGGCCTCACCGCGAAATACTGGCTCGAATCGATCGCGAAGATCCCGACCCAGGTCGAGATCGCGAGCGAATACCGCTACCGCGAGTCGGTGCCGAACCCACGCCAGCTCGTGCTGGTGATCTCGCAGTCGGGCGAGACGGCCGATACGCTCGCGGCGCTCAAGCACGCGCAGTCGCTCGGCCATACGCATACGCTGGCCGTCTGCAACGTCGCGACGAGCGCGATGGTGCGCCTCACCGAAATGCAGTTCCTGACGCACGCGGGCACCGAGATCGGCGTCGCGTCGACGAAGGCGTTCACGACGCAGCTCGTCGCGCTGTTCGTGCTGGCGGCCACGCTCGGCAAGCTGCGCGGGCACGTCGACGCCGCGCAGGAAGCGCAATTCCTGAAGGAGCTGCGCCACCTGCCGGCCGCGCTGAACAGCGTGCTCGCGCTGGAGCCGCAGATCATCGCGTGGTCGGAGGAATTCTCGCGCAAGGAAAACGCGCTGTTCCTCGGCCGCGGGCTGCACTACCCGATCGCGCTCGAAGGCGCGCTGAAGCTGAAGGAAATCTCGTACATCCACGCCGAGGCCTATCCGGCCGGCGAACTGAAGCACGGGCCGCTCGCGCTCGTCACGGAAGCGATGCCGGTCGTCACGGTCGCGCCGAACGACACGCTGCTCGAGAAGCTGAAGTCGAACATGCAGGAAGTGCGTGCGCGCGGCGGCGAGCTGTACGTGTTCGCCGATGCCGACACGCAGATCGTCAACGACGACGGCCTGCACGTGATCCGGATGCCGGAGCACTACGGGCAACTGTCGCCGATCCTGCACGTCGTGCCGCTGCAGATGCTCGCGTATCACACCGCGTGCGCGCGCGGCACCGACGTCGACAAGCCGCGGAACCTCGCGAAGTCGGTGACGGTGGAATAAAACCGGTCGCCGGGATGGCCTCCGCCGGGCCGTCCCGGGCGCGGTCCGGCGTGAAGCAGGCCATTCGACCAGGTCGAAATATATACCACTTAGTGGCATATAATCCTGTGCAAACTCGACCGCCCTGTTCGCGAAACGCGATCGGGACGACATCGACGAACGCGAACTGCGCGCCTTCAGAAAGCTCGCCGCGGATATCGGGCGCCGCAGCGACACCGAGGTCGCGACGCTGATCGCACTGAAAGAGCTTGTGGAGATTTGCAATGGCTAAGAGTCGATTCAAGAGCGATGCGACGGAGGCGATCCACAGCGCCGCGTCGGGTCTCTATCGCGCCAAGCTGATCGACAAGAAGACGATGCGCGAATACGACGAGCTCTGCATCGAAGCCGCGCCGCAGTTCGACCCTGAGGCAATCGCCCGCATCCGCAAATCCGTCAACGTCAGCCAGAGCGTGTTCGCGCTCTACCTGAACACGACGGCTTCGACGATCCGCCAATGGGAACAGGGCGACAAGCGGCCGAGCGGCATCGCGGCCCGGATGCTGCAGATCGTCGAGAAGCACGGGCTCGAGGTGTTCTCCTGAGCCACTGCTCCGAATGCGCATGCACGGCCGGCCGAACGCGGGTCGCAAGGAATATGACGGAGAGACAATGGTAAGACTGATTGGATGCGGTGTGCTGGCGCTGACGTTCGCGTCGACGGGCTGGGCCGCCGAGCATTACGTCGAGGTCTGGAACCCGCCCGAGGCGCGGCAGCCGGCGGCCCATGCGCCGGAAGCCCGTATGCCGGAAGTCCGTACCCCGGCCACGCACACAGGCGCCGACGCGCGCGCCGGCAAGAGCGCGGAGAAGCACGCGAACGCCGCCCCCAAAGCGGCGGCGAAACCGCACAAGCGGCGCGTCGCGCAGGCCGTGAAAGCCGATTCGCATCGCCCGCCCGCGGCCGGGACGCCGGCCGCTCCGCGCCCCGTTGCACAGCCCGCACCGGGACGCCTGACGGTGATGCAGCCGGCTGCGCCCGATGCGCCGCACGCACTGAATTACTCCAATATCCCGCGTCAATACACGCCGGACGGCAACGTGCTGCAGGTCGGCACGCACGGCCGCTCCGCGGAGGTGACTCGATAATGGAAGCGCAAACCTACCACGGCTACCAGATCTGGGGCCACGCGATCCTGCAGCAGGACGAGATCCTGCAGCCCGAGCGCTTCGCGGCGAGCGGCACGATCACGCAGAACAACAAGCTGGTCGAGGCATCCGGCGTGCTCGGCGTGTTCGACACCGAGGACGACGCGCGCGACGCGGGGCTCGAATGGGCTCGCGCCTGGATCGACAGCCACCGCTGAGCCGGCGCGGCGTGCGCCACCGGCACGCTGTCGCCGACGCCGCGCATCGGCCGGCCGCACACCGCACATGAAAAAAGGGGCGTCATGGACGCCCCTTTCCTATTCGAACCCGGACAACTCAGGCCGCGGGCCGTGGCGGCCGCATTGCCGTCTGCGGCCGGCCGACGAGCCGTGCCAGCCCGACGATCGTGACCAGTGTCGCGAGGTACGCGACGATCTGGATGCCCGCCGGTCGCGCGGTATAGCCGATCAGCGTATGCAGCGCCTTGCCGACGATGCTCGAATCCTTGAGCAGCCACGACGTATCCCAGATCGTATCGCCCCACGACGGCACGAGGCCCGCCGAGAGCAGGAAGCCGACACACTGGCTGGCCATCCCCGCCGCGAGCAGCACGATCAGCCAGTTGGTGACGGAGAACAGGCGCTTCAGCGGAATCTGCAGCAGGCCCGCATACATCCCGTAGCCGAGTCCGGCGCCGCCGAGCACACCCAGCAGCCCGCCGACGATCATCTGCGGCGTCTGCCCGGGATCGCCCGCCGCGATGCCGTACAGGAACAGCACGGCCTCGGAGCCTTCGCGCAGCACCGCGACACCGACCACGATCGCCAGCCCCGTCAGCGGCTTGCTGCCGTCCGCGACGGCACGCCCGACCTCGGTCATCTGCATCGCCATCTCGCGGCCGTGCCGGCTCATCCAGATGCTGTGCCACGCGAGCATCAGCGTCGCGACGAACATCACGCCCGCGTTGAAGACCTCCTGCCCCATGCCGGACGCCCACTGCGAAATCCCGTCGGCGAACGCGGCGATCAGGCCCGCGCCGATCACGCCGCCCGCGAGGCCGCCGCCGACCCACCAGCCGCGCCGCGGCACGCCCTTCGTGGCGGCCATCACGATCGACACCACCAGCGCGGCCTCGAGCACTTCACGAAAGACGATCAGGGCAGTAGACAACATGGCGATATGGACTTACTTGACGGTGAGGTGCGTCTTCGACTGCGCTTCGTGATACTCGTCGTGGAATTCGTACGTGCCGGCCTTCAGCGGCCCGACCAGGATCTCCACCGATTTGCCGGCGGGCACGACCTTCTCCGCCTTGAAGTCGTCGCTCTCGAATTCGGCGGGCGTCGTGTCGAGGTTCTTCACGACGAACTTCACCTTCTTGCCGGCCGGGATCGTCACGCCGTCCGGCGAAAACTTGTGATCCTTCAGGGTCAGGTTGACGACATCGTCGGCCGCGAATGCGGACGTTGCCGATGCGCCCAGCAGGGCCAGCGCAAAGCCGAAAGCAAAACGGTTCATGAGGGTAACGAATTGAAATATCGAAGGGAACCGATACTAAGATCGATTCGCATTTTCAACTCGCGTACCCTTACTGGCGACATGGTGATCGCGCTTCATGGATCGCCGTCGCGCGTTGCCCGGCAAGGCATCCGCCCCGCAGCGCCCGAAACGCTTCGCCGTCAATCGGGACAAGTTCCGAATGACGTCAAAGGCTCGCTCGCGATTCATCAGACTTCACGTTTACAAAATACTATCGCCGCAGCGAAGCCGCGACACGGATTTCCGGCGACACGCGTACGCTTGACCTTCCCACCGTGGCAAGCTTCATGCTGTCGATGCTTGTCAATCGTCAACTCAGGAGAACACGATGGAATTCGAAGTCCAGGACATGACCTGCGGCGGCTGCGCCAACGCCATCACGCGCGCGGTGACGGCCGCCGATCCCGCCGCGAAGCTCGACATCGACGTCGCGGCGAAGATCGTCAAGGTCGAATCGGCGCAAGGCGCCGAGCGCGTGCAGTCGATCATCGAAGCCGCCGGTTTCCACCCCGCGCTGCGCGCCGCATAACGCCCGCGCGCCGCGACCCGCGGGCACACCGCCGACCGGCGCTGCGCCCGCGCCCGATTGCGCGTCAGCGCAGCCGGATCAGCGTCGACTTCAGCTCGGTGTATTTCTCGAGCGCATGCAGCGACTTGTCGCGACCGTTGCCCGACTGCTTGTAGCCGCCGAACGGGAAGTTCATGTCGCCGCCCTCGTCGTAGCAGTTCACCCAGACGGTGCCCGCACGCAGCCGGCGCGACACGTCGTGCGCGGTCGTCAGGTTCGACGTCCACACGGCCGCCGCCAGCCCGTATTCGGTGTCGTTCGCGATCCGCACGGCCTCGTCGACGTCGTCGAACACGATCACCGACAGCACCGGCCCGAAGATCTCCTCGCGCGCGATCTTCGCATCGGGCTTCACCTCGAACACCGTCGGCTCCACGTAGAAGCCGCCCGTTTCCGCCTTCACGCGCGCACCACCCGTGACGAGCCTGCCTTCGCTGCGCCCGGCCTCGATATAGCCGAGCACGCGCTCGAGCTGAATGCCGTCGACGATCGCGCCCATCGACACCGACGGATCGAGCGGATTGCCGGGCACGTACGCGCGCGCGGCCGCGACGAGCTTCTCGATGAACGCGTCCTTGATGTCGCGATGCACGAGGAGGCGCGAGCCAGCCGTGCACATCTCGCCCATGTTGTAGAAGATCGCGCCGGCAGCCGCCTGCGCCGCGCGGTCGAGATCGGGACAATCGGGCAGCACGATATTCGGCGACTTGCCGCCGAGTTCGAGCCACGCGCGCTTCAGGTTCGACTGCGCGGCGTACTGCATGATCAGCTTGCCGACCGCCGTCGAACCTGTGAACGCGATGCAGTCGACGTCGCGATGCAGCGCGAGCAGCTTGCCTGGCTCGCCCGCGCCCGGCACGACGTTGAACACGCCGGCGGGAATGCCGGCCTCGACCGCGAGTTGCGCGACACGGATCGCGGTCAGCGGTGACTTCTCCGACGGCTTCAGCACGACGCTGTTGCCGGCCGCGAGCGCGGGACCGAATTTCCACGCGGCCATCAGGATCGGGAAGTTCCACGGCACGACGGCGGCCACCACGCCCACCGGCTCGCGCGTGACGAGACCGACGAGATGATGGTCGGCCGGCGCGACTTCGCCGCCCACCTTGTCGATCGCTTCCGCAAACCATTCGACGCAGTACGCGGCGCCCGGTACGTCGACCGTCGTCGTGTCGCCGATCGGCTTGCCGGCGTCGAGGGTCTCGAGCAACGACAGCTCGTCGAGATGCTCGCGCATCAGCGCCGCCCAGCGCAGCAGCACGGCCTTGCGCGCACGCGGGTTCAGGCCAGCCCACACGCCCGCGTCGAACGCACGGCGCGCAGCCGCGACGGCCGCGT
Source organism: Burkholderia sp. Ap-955 (assembly GCF_011753045.1). Taxonomy (NCBI): domain Bacteria; kingdom Pseudomonadati; phylum Pseudomonadota; class Betaproteobacteria; order Burkholderiales; family Burkholderiaceae; genus Burkholderia; species Burkholderia sp. Ap-955. The sequence goes on along the minus strand of NZ_VWWH01000133.1, from coordinate 4,217 downwards.
TCACGTCGGCTTCGCCGCAATCGGCGACCTGCGCGAGCACGCGGCCGTCGATCGGGCTCACGCAGTCGAACGTCTTGCCGCCGTGCGCGTCGCGCGACGCGCCGTCGATGAATGCGCGCCCTTCGATCTCGAGCGACGCCGCCTTGTCCTGCCAGTCAGCCAAAGTCAACTTGTTCATCAGGATGCCTCAGTTTTTTGGCATTCGCGATGCGGCACGCCGCTGCGCATGATGCGCAGGCGGCCGGCAGCGAATGCAGTGACGCGCGGGGGAAGGTCAGAAGGTCGCCGGCGAATTGGCCGAGACGACCTCGCAGATCAGGTCCGCGCTGGGATTGCGAAAACGGTGCGGCAAACGGCTTTCGAAGTAGTAGCCGTCTCCGGGGTCGAGCAGCCACGTCGCGCCGTCGACGGTCAGCTCGAGCCGGCCCGACACGACGACACCGCCCTCGTGCCCCGCGTGCACGAGCATCTCGGGCCCCGTATCGGCCTGCGGCTGGTAGATCTCGCGCAGGATGCACATGTTGCGGTCCTTCATGCTCGCGCCGACCAGATGAAACGCGAGCGTGTCGTTGCCGAGGTTCGGCATCTCGTCGCGACGCGACACGACCGAGCGCGATTCGACGAGCTCGAACGTGAAGAACTCCGCGAGACTCATCGGGATGCATTCGAGCAGCTTCTTCAGCGAGCCGACCGACGGGCTCACGCGGCCCTGTTCGATCAGCGAGATCGTGCCGTTGGTCACGCCGGCCCGCTTCGCGAGTTCGCGCTGCGACAGGCCCTGCTTGTTGCGCACGAAACGCAGGCGCTCGGCGACTTCGGTGGACATCGATTCGGTTTCGGACACGATAAGTGCGATGACAAAGTGAAACGACGCGGTGGACAGCCGTTGAATATTCTAATCACTTTATGCCGCGCATCAGCGGGGAAAACCCTGAAAGGCGTTCGAAATAATGAACACCGTGTCGATTATTCCTTTTGCGAATCTTTTGTTCGCACTGCTCGGGAAAGCCCTGATACAACACCGTTAAAAAACATTTGACGCCGTTTTTGGCTCGTATATGCTGGCTCTCAGGTTAGCGTCATCAAGCATTCATCGGCAGCAGAAAACGTTATTGCAACGCAAAAATTGATGCCCATCAATGTAAATAACGCGTAACCGGCACCTTGATTATTTTAAACGCCCAGCGCGTCGAAACGGTCAGGTGTTCAATACTTTCAACAACCCAGTCGAGTGTAATCGTGAGAGTCCGTGGCCCTCTGGTGAGGTGGGATCGAGGCGATGTGCGAAGTTTGCGCAGCGCGTCGTCCGCTTCCGACGACGGCAGTTGCGGCTGGCATAGTCCTCGCCTGCTTCATCTGTCGATCTACACCATCCTGTCCCGTCGTTCCGTTCGGCGTCACAACGCCGTTTCAGCACGCGCATTCGTCGCCGTCGATACCGACGAAGTGGCGTCGCTGCTGCCGTAGCGCCTCTCCTTTCTTTACGTCGTTCGTTTCGATTGCTGATTCGCCAACCGCATCGTCCGTGCGGTGACGGAACGCGTTCGCGCATGCGTTGCTGCGTCGCGACTCGCAATGAAACGAACGACGGCCTGATCGTCGCGCGCAGCGCGGATCGCCACGCCATCCCGTTGCGCCCATTCATCAGCGGCCTTGCCTCTTGCGCAAGGCTGCGGGGCCGTTGCACGCCGGCGTTTCGCCACATCCGGCAAGCAAGACGCAACGCTCCTCCGGATAACTGATTGACGTCATGGATAGAAGAAAACCCCTCGTCGGCATCACCGCCGACCACACGCAAATCGGTGCGCATGCGTCGCATACGGTCGGCGACAAATACGTCGCAGCGATCGTCGACGGCGCGCAAGCGTTCGCGATGGTGCTGCCCGCGCTCGGCGAGCGCCAGTCGGTCGACGACGTACTCGACACGGTCGACGGCCTGCTGTTTACCGGCAGCTACTCGAACGTCGAGCCGCACCGGTACGGCGGCGAACCGAGCGCACCGGGCACGAAGCACGACCCGGCCCGCGACGCGACCACGCTGCCGCTGCTGCGCGCGGCGATCGCCGCGGGCGTGCCGGTGCTGGCCGTCTGCCGCGGCTTCCAGGAGCTGAACGTCGTCTGCGGCGGCACGCTGCACCAGCGCGTGCATGAAGTGCCGGGCCTCGCCGATCACCGCGAGGACGACGACGCGCCGATGGACACGCAGTACGGCCCCGCGCACGTCGTGCGCCTGACGCCCGGCGGCACGCTGCACGCGCTCGCCGGCGGCCGCGACGAAGTGCACGTGAACTCGCTGCACAAGCAGGGCATCGCCCAGCTCGGCTCCGGCCTCGCCGTCGAGGCCGTCGCGCCGGACGGGCTGATCGAAGCCGTGAGCGTCGTCGACGCACCGGCTTTCGCCCTCGCCGTGCAGTGGCATCCGGAATGGCGCCATGCGCAGGACCCGCTGTCGAGCGCGATCTTCCGCGCCTTCGGCGATGCCTGCCGCGCCCGCCGCGCTGCCCGTACGCGTGCCATGGCCGCCGCCGCGCTCGCCTGAGCGCGCCGACCCAACCAACGAGAACAAACATGCAAGACATCGAAGACTTTCTGAAGCAGCACCGGATCACCGAGATCGAAGCGATCATTCCCGACATGGCCGGTATCGCGCGCGGCAAGATCACGCCGCGCAACAAGTTCACGTCCGGCGAATCGATGCGCCTGCCGCAGGCCGTGATGGTGCAGACCGTCACCGGCGAATATCCGGAAGACGGCTCGCTGACCGGCGTGACCGACCCCGACATGGTGTGCGTGCCCGACACGTCGACGATCCGCCTGATTCCGTGGGCCGTCGACCCGACCGCGCAGGTGATCCACGACTGCGTTCACTTCGACGGCTCGCCGGTCGAGATCTCGCCGCGCTACGTGCTGCGCCGCGTGCTCGACCTGTACAAGGCGAAGGGCTGGAAGCCCGTCGTCGCGCCGGAACTCGAGTTCTACCTGGTCGACATGAACAAGGACCCGGACCTGCCGCTGCGCCCGCCGGTCGGCCGCACGGGCCGCCCCGAAACGGGCCGCCAGTCGTATTCGATCGAGGCCGTCAACGAGTTCGACCCGTTGTTCGAGGACATCTACGAGTACTGCGAAGCACAGAACCTCGACATCGACACGCTGATCCACGAGGTCGGCGCCGCGCAGATGGAGATCAACTTCATGCACGGCGACGCGCTGTCGCTGGCCGACCAGGTGTTCCTGTTCAAGCGCACGGTGCGCGAGGCCGCGCTGCGTCACAACATGTACGCGACGTTCATGGCCAAGCCGATGGAAAACGAACCGGGTTCGGCGATGCACGTGCACCAGAGCATCGTCGACGAGGAAACGGGCCAGAACCTGTTCACGTCACCGGAAACCGGCGGCGCGACGTCGATGTTCTACAACTTCCTCGCGGGGCTGCAGAAGTACACGCCGGCGCTGATGCCGATCTTCGCGCCGTACATCAACTCGTATCGCCGCCTGTCGCGCTTCATGGCCGCGCCGATCAACGTGCAGTGGGGCTACGACAACCGTACGGTCGGCTTCCGCATCCCGCACTCGGGCCCGTCGGCACGCCGCATCGAGAACCGCATCCCGGGCGTCGACTGCAATCCGTACCTCGCGCTCGCCGCGACGCTCGCGGCCGGCTATCTCGGCATGACGCAGCGCCTGGAGCCGACCGAGCCGCTCGTCAGCGACGGCTACGACCTGCCGTACCAGCTGCCGCGCAACCTCGAGGAAGGGCTGACGCTGATGGCCGCCTGCGAGCCGCTCGGCGAGATCCTCGGCCACAAGTTCCTGAAGGCGTATTTCGCGCTGAAGGAAACCGAATACGAAGCGTTCTTCCGCGTGATCAGCTCGTGGGAACGCCGCCATCTGCTGCTGCACGTCTGAGCGTGCACCCGACCGAATACGGAATCACGGAGGAAACATGACGTACCGCAACGAATCTGCCTGGATCCAGCCGGCCGCACCGAGCGCCACGGCCGCCGCACCGCGTGCAACGCAGGCGCGCACGACCGCCGAATACCGCGCGCTCGACGCCGCGCACCACATCCACCCGTTCTCCGACATGGGCGCGCTGAACCGTGCAGGCAGCCGCGTGATCGTGAAGGCCGACGGCGTCTACCTGTGGGACTCGGACGGCAACAAGGTGATCGACGGGATGGCCGGCCTCTGGTGCGTGAACGTCGGCTACGGCCGCA
>NZ_VWWH01000132.1:0-13781 GCF_011753045.1 Burkholderia sp. Ap-955 | reverse complement strand
TCGCGGCGGCGGCAGCCGATGCTTCGGAGGCCGCCGCGGCCGATGCTGCTTCCGCTGCGCTGGCCGCGCTCGGCACGACTGGCTGCGGCAGCGCGGTGAAGCCGGCCGCGACGGCGGCAGGCTTGTTCGCGTCGCCGATCACCGGTGCGTTGATGGGTTCGGTCGCCGACGCCGCGGCAGCCACGGCCGCCGCCTCGTTCTGCGGGTTCTGGCGGTCGACGAGGTAGAAGTCGAGCACGCGGCGCGCGATCGGGCCGGCGGCCTGCGCACCCCAGCCGCCGTTCTCGACGACCAGCGCGACGGCGATCTGCGGATGGTCGACCGGCGCGTACGCGATGAACAGCGCGTGGTCCCGCAGGTGCTCGGCGAGCAGGTGGCCCTTGTAGTTGGAGCCTTGCAGCGAGAACACCTGCGCGGTACCGGTCTTGCCGGCGGCGAGGTACGGCGCGCCGCGGAACACCTTGTACGCGGTGCCGGACGGGTTCTCGATCACGTTCTCCATCCCGCGCTTCACGACGTCGATGTCGGCCTGCTTGAGCGGGATCGTTTCGCTTTCCTTCGGCACGGTCAGGCGGCGCCCGCGCGTGATCGGATCCTCGACTTCCTTCACGAGGTGAGGCTTCATCACGACGCCGTTGTTCGCGAGCGTCGCGGTCGCGTGCGCGAGCTGCAGGATCGTGAACGAGTTGTAGCCCTGGCCGATCCCGAGGCTGATCGTCTCGCCGTCGAACCACTTCTGCTGCGCGGCCTTCTTGAACGCCTTCTTCTTCCAGTCGGTCGACGGCAGGATCCCGCGCGCCTCGCCCTGGATGTCGATCCCGGTGATCTGGCCGAAGCCGAACGGCTTCATGAAGTTCGCGATCGAGTTCACGCCGAGGTCGCGCGCGAGCATGTAAAAGTAGGTGTCGTTCGACACCATGATCGCCTTGTTCATGTCGACCCAGCCCTGGCCCGAGCGCACGTCGTTGCGGAACGTGTGGCCGCCGAACGTGAAGTAGCCGGGATCCTGGAAGCCCCAGCCCGGCGTGCGCTTGCCGAGCGTCAGGCCGGCGAGCGCCATGAACGGCTTGTACGTCGAGCCGGGCGGGTAGGTGCCGTGCAGCGGGCGGTTCAAGAGCGGCTTGTCGGTCGAGTTGTTCAGCTCGTCCCAGGTCTGCTGGTCGATGCCGTCGACGAACGAGTTCGGGTCGAAGCTCGGCGACGACACGAACGCGAGCACGTCGCCCGTCTTCGGCTCGATCGCGACCAGCGCGCCGCGCTTGCCGGCGAACGCCTGCTCGGCCACCTGCTGCAGCCCGATGTCGAGCGACAGCACGAGATTGTTGCCGGGCGTCGCCTGCGTGCGCGACAGCGTGCGCACCGGCCGGCCGCCGGCCGTCACCTCGACTTCCTCGAAGCCCGTCAGCCCGTGCAGCTCGGTTTCGTAGCTCTGCTCGACGCCGATCTTGCCGATGTAGTCGGTGCCCTTGTAGTTGTTCGCGTCGCGGCGCGGATCGTAGTTTTCCTGATCGCTGTCGTTGTCGTCGCTCATCGCGTCGATGCGATCCTGGTCGCGCTTCGAGATCCGGCCGATGTAGCCGATCACGTGCGCGGCCGTCGTGCCGAGCGGATATTGCCGGAACAGCCGTGCGCGCACGTCGACGCCGGGGAAGCGGAAGCGCTGCGCGGTGAAGCGCGCGACTTCGGCGTCGGTGAGGCGGGTGCGGATCGGCAGGCTCTCGAAGTTCTTCGAGTCTTCCTGCAGCTTCTTGAAGCGGCGGCGGTCGCGCGCGTCGATCGGGATGATCTCGGACAGCTTGTCGATCGTGTTGTCGAGCGTGTCGTCGAGCTTCGACGGCGTGATCTCGAGCGTATAGGCCGAATAGTTCTTCGCGAGGATCACGCCGTTGCGGTCGGTGATGATCCCGCGGTTCGGCACGATCGGCGCAACGGAGATACGGTTTTCCTCGGCCTGCAGCGCGTATTTGCCGTGCTGCATCAGCTGCAGGTAGAAGAAGCGGCTTGCGAGCAGCCCGAAGCAGACGAACACGAACACGCCCGCCGCCGCGACGCGCAGGCGGAACTTCGAGAGCTGCTGTTGGGTGTCGTTGAATTCGGTCATGCGGCTAAGGGTCTATCTGGCCCGCGCACGGCGTGCGGGTGCGGGCGAGGTGCCGCCCCGGAACGCGGCGCGCGGCGGGCGTGGAGGCGGCAGGTATTCAAGGCGGGCCCCTGGCTCAGATGGGGCGCGTATCGTCCGGATCGACCGGGCGGCGTTGCGGCATCAGCAGCAGGTGGCTCGCGATCGGCCACAGCGCGGCTTCGACGAAGCCGTCGACCAGGTAGCGCCAGCCCGGAAACGCGGCGCCCATCACGAGGCGGATCACGAACGGGACGAGCTGCGCGACGACCAGGAGCGGCGTGACGTACAGCACCTGCACGCCGATCGGCATCCACAGCACGCGGCGGTGGATCGTGATCGCGCCGTACGACAGCAGCGTATAGGCGAGCGCATGCTCGCCGAGCAGCCCTGCGTCATGCACGTCCATCAGGATGCCGAGCGCGAACGCGACGCCCATCCCGACCTTGCGCGGCTGGTGGATGTTCCAGAACAGCAGCACGAGCGCGACGAAGTCGGGCACGCCGGGCAGGCGGCCCCACGGCATCAGGTTCAGCAGGAACGCGGCGGCGAGGCTGAAGACGATGAAGTACGGATTGACCGGCTGCAGGATGTATTGCGGGCGATTCATCGCTGGGCTCCTGATTGCCCGGCCGCGGGCTTCGCGGGCGTGGCGGCGGGCTTGGCCGGAGCGGCCGGTGCCGCAGGCGCGGGCTTCGCGCCGGGCTGGGCCGCGGCGGCCGGCTTCGCATTCGCGTCAGCCTTGTCGGCCTTCTCGCCCTTCGCGGCGGCCTTCTCGCCCTTCGCGGCGGCTTTCGCGCCTTTCTTGCCCTTCGCGTTCTTGTCGGCGGCCGGATCGGGCTCGGCCGGGCGCGGCGGGATGTCGTTCTGATAATGCAGCACGAGCATCTGGCGCGCGCCGCGCACGGCGGCGACCGGCGCGCAGGTCACGCGTGCGAACGCCGTATCGGCGAGCTTGTCGACGCGCACGACCTTCGCGACCGGCAGGCCGGGCGGATAGACGCCGTCGAGGCCGCTCGTGACGAGCTCGTCGCCGACGACGAGATCCGCGCTGGTCGGCACGAAGCGCAAATCGAGCGAATCGCCCTTCGGCGTGCCGTAGATCACGCTGCGCAGGCCGGTGCGCAGCACCTGCACGGGAATCGCGAGATCGCGGTCGGTGACCAGCGTGACTTCGGACTGCAGCGGGAACACGCGCGTGACCTGGCCGATCACGCCGTTCTCGCTGACGACGGGCGCGCCGTGCTGGATACCCTGCTGCGAACCCTGGCCGATCACGATCTTCTGCGTGAACGGATCGCTCGTGTCGTACTGGATCTCGGCCGGCGTCGATTGCGTCGCGATGTGCTGGCGCAGCTCGAGCACTGCGCGCAGGTGCGCGTTCTCCTGCGTGAGCACGGCGGCCTGGTTGGCTTGCGTGGACAGCTGCAGGTTGCGCTTGCGGAGGTCGTCGTTCTCGTGGCGCAGCGAAGCGCCGGTGACGGCGATGTCGGCCGCGCCCATGAACAGGTCGCGCGGCACGAGCGCGGCGCGCTGCAGCGGATAGAGCACGGTGCCGAGCACGCCGCGGACGATTTCGAGCGTGCTGAAGCGCGCGTCCGAGACGAGGAGCGCGATGGCGAGGGCAACGAAGAAGATGAGCCGCGCGAGCGCGGGCGGACCTTGCTTGAAGAGGGGCGGCGGACTGTATTCCATGGTCGGCGCCGGGCGCGAATGATCGGTTAAATGATGCTCAGACGCGCAAACGGCGCGGCGGTTCGTTCTAAACGAGCGAGCCGGCCACGCCGCGGTTGCGTCATGTCAGGGAACTGCCTGGACGATCACTCGTACGAGAAGATGCTGCCCAGCTTGTCCATGCGCTCGAGCGCCATGCCCGAACCGCGCACGACGCAGGTGAGCGGATCTTCCGCGACGAGCACCGGCAGGCCGGTTTCTTCCGCCAGCAGGCGATCGAGGTCGCGCAACAGCGCGCCGCCGCCCGTCAGCATCATCCCGCGTTCGGCGATGTCGGCGCCGAGTTCCGGCGGCGTCTGTTCGAGCGCGATCTTCACCGACGACACGATCTGGTTCAGCGGATCGGTCAGCGCTTCGAGGATTTCGTTGCTGGAGATCGTGAAGCTGCGCGGAATGCCTTCCGACAGGTTGCGGCCCTTCACTTCCATTTCCTTGACTTCGGAGCCCGGGAACGCGGAGCCGATTTCCTTCTTGATCGCCTCGGCGGTCTGTTCGCCGATCAGCATCCCGTAGTTGCGGCGGATGTAGTTGACGATCGCCTCGTCGAACTTGTCGCCGCCGACGCGCACCGAACCCTTGTACACGATGCCGCCGAGCGAGATCACGCCGACTTCCGTCGTGCCGCCGCCGATGTCGACGACCATCGAGCCGGTGGCTTCCGACACCGGCAGGCCCGCGCCGATCGCAGCGGCCATCGGCTCTTCGATCAGGTAGACCTGCGATGCGCCGGCGCCGTGCGCGGCTTCCTTGATCGCGCGGCGCTCGACCTGGGTCGAGCCGCACGGCACGCAGATGATGATGCGCGGCGACGGCGAGAACATGCGCGACTCGTGGGCCGTCTTGATGAACTGCTTGATCATCTGCTCGGTGACGGTGAAGTCGGCGATCACGCCGTCCTTCATCGGGCGGATCGCCTCGATGTTGCCCGGCACCTTGCCGAGCATCTGCTTGGCTTCCTTACCGACTGCCTGGATGGTCTTCTTGCCGTTGGGGCCGCCTTCCTGGCGGATCGACACGACGGACGGCTCATCGAGCACGATGCCCTTGCCGCGCATGTAGATCAGGGTGTTTGCGGTGCCGAGGTCGATCGCGAGATCGTTGGAGAAGTAGCTGCGCAAAAAACCGAACATTCAGAATCCTGTTTCGCTCTGGGCCGGCCCTGCATAGCGAGCGCTGAGGGCGGCAGCGGAAAAAATAACAGCCTCGGGAAGCGTGGCGGAAGCGGCCGCCGCGGCGCACGAAGCTGCGAGTGATGTCTACCGGGGATCGCACGATGCACGCACGGCCTGCCGAAGCGGGGCGAAACGGTGCGGGAAAAGGCTGCCGGGTTTGGGTCGAACGCGTAATGATACCTTATAATTTCACGGTATTTGAATCGAAACGGGCGGTATTTTTGCCGCTTCGGCCCCGATTTTTGAGGGTGGGATCGCACCCTCCAACCCCCCGCCGCAGTGCTGCTTTTGATGCGCTGCGCAGCCTTGTTTTTCCGGTGATCGCATGGCCCTGACCCTGACCGATGTGAAACGCATCGCGCACCTGGCGCGACTCGAAATGGCCGACGCCGACGCCGAGCACATGCTCGGCCAGCTCAATGAACTCTTCGGCCTCGTCGAGCAGATGCAGGCGGTCGACACCGCCGGCATCGCGCCGCTCGCCCACCCGATCGAACAGATCCAGGAAGTCGCGCAGCGCCTGCGCGACGACGCCGTGACGGAAGTCGTCAATCGCGACGACAACCAGCGTCCGGCGCCGGCCGTCCAGGACGGCCTCTATCTCGTGCCGAAGGTGATCGAGTAAGCATTCGATGACAAGCGCGCCGCCTCTGCGCCGCGCGCCACCCAGAATTCCCAGGAAAACCACTCAATGCACGCAAAAAGCCTGACCGAACTGCGCGCCGCGCTCGCCGCCAAGGAATGCTCGGCCGTCGAGCTCGCGCAGCTCTACCTGAAACGGATCGAAGCCGCGCGCGACCTGAACGCGTTCGTCCACGTCGACGCCGATCTCACCTTCGCGCAGGCGAAAGCCGCCGATGCCGAGCTCGCGCGCGGCGCGGGCGGCGCGCTCACCGGCCTGCCGATCGCGCACAAGGATGTCTTCGTCACGCGCGGCTGGCACTCGACCGCCGGCTCGAAGATGCTCGCGAACTACGAGAGCCCGTTCGACGCGACCGTCGTCGCCCGCCTGCAGGCGGCCGGCATGGTCACGCTCGGCAAGACCAACATGGACGAGTTCGCGATGGGCTCGTCGAACGAGAATTCGGCGTTCGGTGCGGTGAAGAACCCGTGGGACACGAACGCGGTGCCGGGCGGCAGCTCGGGCGGCAGCTCGGCCGCGGTGGCCGCGCGTCTCGCGCCGGCCGCGACCGGCACCGATACCGGCGGCTCGATCCGCCAGCCCGCGTCGTTCGCGGGCGTGACGGGCATCAAGCCGACCTACGGCCGCGTGTCGCGCTACGGGATGATCGCGTTCGCGTCGTCGCTCGACCAGGGCGGCCCGATGGCGCAGAGCGCGTCCGACTGCGCGCTGCTGCTGAATGCGATGGCCGGCTTCGACGAGCGCGACTCGACGAGCCTCGAGCGCGACGACGAAGATTTCACGCGCCACCTCGGCCAGCCGTGGGCAGCCGGCAACGATGCGGGCAAGCCGCTCGCGGGCCTGCGCATCGGCCTGCCGAACGAGTATTTCGGCGACGGCCTCGCCGACGACGTGCGCGCGACGATCGACGCGGCGCTGAAGCAATACGAAGCGCTCGGTGCGACGCTCGTGCCCGTGTCGCTGCCGAAGACGGAACTGTCGATCCCCGTGTACTACGTGATCGCGCCGGCTGAAGCCTCGTCGAACCTGTCGCGTTTCGACGGCGTGCGCTTCGGCCACCGCGCCGCACAGTACGGCGACCTGCTCGACATGTACAAGAAGTCGCGCGCGGAAGGCTTCGGCCCCGAGGTGAAGCGCCGGATTCTGGTCGGCGCGTACGTGCTGTCGCACGGCTACTACGACGCCTACTACCTGCAGGCGCAGAAGATCCGCCGCATCATCGCGAACGATTTCCAGGAAGCGTTCAAGTCCTGCGACGTGATCATGGGCCCGGCGTCGCCGACGGTCGCATGGGATCTCGGCTCGAAGGGCGACGATCCGGTGCAGATGTATCTCGCGGATATCTACACGCTGTCGGTGAGCCTCGCCGGCCTGCCCGGCATGAGCGTGCCGTGCGGCTTCGGCGCGGGCGCGAATGCGAAGCGCCCGGTCGGCCTGCAGATCATCGGCAACTATTTCAACGAAGCCCGGATGCTGCAGGTCGCCGACGCGTTCCAGCGCGCGACCGACTGGCACAAGCAAGTTCCGGCAGGGGTGTAAGCATATGGCTACTCAATGGGAAGTCGTCATCGGTCTCGAGACGCACGCGCAACTGTCGACCGTCTCGAAGATTTTCTCGGGCGCGTCGACGCAGTTCGGCGCCGAGCCGAACACGCAGGCCTGCCCGGTCGACCTGGCGCTGCCGGGTGTGCTGCCGGTGCTGAACCGCGGCGCGGTCGAACGCGCGATCCGCTTCGGCCTCGCGATCGGTTCGACCATCGCGCCGCGCAGCATCTTCGCGCGCAAGAATTATTTCTACCCCGACCTGCCGAAGGGCTATCAGATCAGCCAGTACGAGATTCCGGTCGTGCAGGGCGGCCAGATCACGATCCAGGTGCCCGCCAACGAAAAGGCCGGCAAGGAAGCGTACGAGAAGACGGTCAACCTGACCCGCGCGCATCTCGAGGAGGATGCCGGCAAGTCGCTGCATGAAGACTTCGCCGGGATGACGGGGATCGACCTGAACCGCGCGGGCACGCCGCTGCTCGAGATCGTCACCGAGCCGGAAATGCGCAGCGCGGCCGAGGCGGTGGCCTACGCGAAGGCGCTGCACGGGCTCGTCGTGTGGCTCGGCATCTGCGACGGCAACATGCAGGAAGGCTCGTTCCGCTGCGATGCGAACGTGTCGGTGCGCCCGGTCGGCCAGGAGAAGTTCGGCACGCGTGCGGAAATCAAGAACCTGAACTCGTTCCGGTTCCTCGAGGAAGCGATCAACTACGAAGTGCGTCGCCAGATCGAGCTGATCGAGGACGGCGGCGAAGTCGTGCAGGAAACGCGCCTCTACGATCCGGACAAGCGTGAGACGCGTTCGATGCGCAGCAAGGAAGACGCGCACGACTACCGTTACTTCCCCGACCCCGACCTGATGCCGCTCGTGATCGGCCAGGACTGGATCGAGCGCGTGCAGTCCGGGATGCCCGAGCTGCCTGCCGCGATGCAGCAGCGCTTCACCGACGAATACGGCGTGTCCGCGTACGACGCGGGCGTGCTGACGTCGAGCAAGGCGATGGCCGCGTACTTCGAAGCCGTGGTCGCGAAGGCCGGCACCGCGAACGCGAAGATCGCCGCGAACTGGCTGATGGGCGACGTGTCGTCGCAGCTGAACCGAGACGGCATCGAAATCGACGCGATTCCGGTCTCGGCCGCGCAGCTCGCGCTCGTGCTGCAGCGCATCGCCGACGGCACGATCTCGAACAAGATCGCGAAGGAAATCTTCGCGACGATCTGGGACGAGAAGGCGACCGACGAAGGGGCGGCCGACCGCATCATCGACGCGAAGGGGCTGAAGCAGATCTCCGACACCGGCGCGCTGGAAGCGATCATCGACGAAGTGCTCGCGGCGAACGCGAAGTCGGTCGAGGAATTCCGCGCAGGCAAGGAAAAGGCGTTCAACGCGCTGATCGGCCAGGCGATGAAGGCGACGAAGGGCAAGGCCAATCCGCAGCAGGTCAACGAACTGCTGAAGAAGAAGCTCGGCTGAGCATGAGCGCGCGCCTGAACCGCGCTTGACGACGGGCCGCCCCGAACCGGATCGGGGCGGCCCGTTGCGTTTTGGTGGATGCGTTATCGTATGCACCACAGCGTCCAACGGAGGAACGAATGGCGAAACAACCGTCGCTCGACGATTTCCGCGTGCCTTACAGCACGCGCGAGAAGGAAGCCGCCGCATTCAAGCTCGATGCGTTCGACCCGGCCGCGAAGCCGTTTTCGTCCGGATCGAAAGAAGCGGACCGCGAACGGCTGTCGGTCGTGTCGACCGAGCTCGACGTGCAGCAGGAGCGCCTGCACACGCAGCAGAAGAAGCGCGTGCTGCTCGTGCTGCAGGGGATGGACACCAGCGGCAAGGACGGCACCGTGCGCGCGGTGTTCCGCGAGGTCGATCCGCTCGGCCTGCGCGTCGTGTCGTTCAAGGCGCCCACGCCGATCGAGGCCGCGCACGACTTCCTGTGGCGCGTGCATGCGCAGGCGCCGGCCGCGGGCGAACTCGCGATCTTCAACCGCAGCCACTATGAAGACGTGCTCGTGCCGCGCGTGCTCGACCTGATCGACACGAAGGAATGCGAGCGCCGCTACCGGCAGATCCGCGATTTCGAGACGATGCTGGTCGAGAACGGCACGACGATCATCAAGTGCTTCCTGCATATCTCGAAGGACGAGCAGCGCGCGCGGCTGCAGGCGCGCATCGACGATCCGGCCAAGCACTGGAAGTTCGACATCTCCGATCTCGACGCGCGCAAGCACTGGGACGCGTACCAGTCCGCCTACCGTGACGCGCTCGCCGCGACGTCCGCCGAGCATGCGCCGTGGTACGTGATCCCGGCGAACTCGAAGACGCACCGCAACGTGATGATCGCCGAGTTGCTGCTGCGCACGATGACCGACATGAAGCTGGAATTCCCGCCGCCGAAGCCCGCGCTCGAAGGCGTGAAGATCCGCTAAGCTGCCCCCTGAAAAACATCGAACTGAACGGAATCCGACATGATGCGAGTGATTACCGCCAACCTGAACGGCATCCGCTCCGCCGCGAAGAAGGGCTTCTTCGAGTGGCTCGGCGAACAGAACGCCGATTGCGTGTGCGTTCAGGAAATCAAGGTCTCGGCCGACGACCTGCCGGCCGAATTCGTCGAGCCGCACGGCTTCAAGAGCTATTTTCACCATGCCGAGAAGAAGGGCTACAGCGGCGCGGGCGTGTACAGCCGCCGCGAGCCCGATGACGTGATCATCGGCTTCGGCAGCAGCGAATTCGATGCCGAAGGGCGCTACGTCGAGGCGCGCTACGGCAAGCTGTCCGTCGTGTCGGTGTACGTGCCGTCCGGCTCGAGCGGCGAAGAACGCCAGCAGGCGAAGTACCGCTTCATGGACGAGTTCATGCCGCATCTCGCCGAGCTGAAGAAGAAGCGCGAGGTGATCCTGTGCGGCGACGTGAACATCGTCCACAAGGAAATCGACATCAAGAACTGGAAGAGCAACCAGAAGAACTCGGGCTGCCTGCCGGAAGAGCGCGAGTGGCTCACGAAGCTGTTCGACGATGTCGGCTATGTCGACGTGTTCCGCACGCTCGACCCGCGCGCCGAGCAGTACACGTGGTGGAGCAACCGCGGCCAGGCGTATGCGAAGAACGTCGGGTGGCGGATCGATTACCAGATCGCGACGCCGGGTATCGCCGGCACCGCGAAAAGCACGTCGATCTTCAAGGACATCAAGTTCAGCGACCACGCGCCGCTGACGGTGGACTACGACTACAAGAAGTGATGTTCCGCGCTGCGCCACGCGTGCAGCAGTCGGATGCAAAAACGGGCCGCATGTCGAACATGCGGCCCGTTTCGTTTGGGGCGGCGATCGTGCGTATCGCCTTCGGCGCTTACTGCTTGATCGACGCCATGTCGATCACGAACCGGTACTTCACGTCGCTCTTCAGCATCCGCTCGTAGGCCGCGTTGATCTGCTGCATCGGAATCGTTTCGATATCCGACGTGATCCCGTGCTCCGCGCAGAAGTCGAGCATTTCCTGCGTTTCCGCGATCCCGCCGATCAGCGAGCCGGCGAGGCGGCGGCGCTTGAAGATCAGGTTGAACACCTGCGGCGACGGATGGTCGTGCTCCGGCGCGCCGACCAGCGTCATCGTGCCGTCGCGCTTCAGCAGGTGCAGGAACGGGTTCAGGTCGTGCTGCGCGGCGACCGTGTTCAGGATGAAGTCGAAGCTGTTCAGGTGCGCGTTCATCTGCGCCTCGTCCTTCGAGATCACGACTTCGTGCGCGCCGAGCCGCTTGCCGTCCTCGATCTTCGACGGCGACGTGGTGAACAGCACGACGTGCGCACCCATCGCGCGCGCCAGCTTCACGCCCATGTGGCCGAGGCCGCCGAGCCCGACGATGCCGACCTTCTTGCCGGGGCCGACGTTCCACTGCCGCAGCGGCGAGTAGGTCGTGATCCCCGCGCACAGCAGCGGCGCGGCGCCGGCCGGGTCGAGCGTCTCGGGCACGCGCAGCACGAACGCCTCGTCGACGACGAGCTGCGTCGAATAGCCGCCGAACGTGACGTCGCCCGTCACGCGATCCTGGCCGTTGTAGGTGCCGACGAAGCCGTTCTCGCAATATTGCTCGAGGCCTTCTTCGCAGCTCGCGCAGGTGCGGCACGAATCGACGAGACAGCCGACGCCGACCAGTTCGCCGACCTTGAAGCGCGTCACTTCCGGGCCGGTCGCGGTCACGCGGCCGACGATTTCATGGCCCGGCACGACCGGATAGATCGTGTTGCGCCATTCGTTGCGGGCCTGGTGCAGGTCCGAGTGGCAGACGCCGCAGTAGAGGACGTCGATCTGGACGTCGAGGTCGCGCAGTGCGCGACGCTGGAATTCGAACGGGGCGAGCGGCGAGCGCGAATCGGTCGCTGCGTAGGCATAGGTAGTGCTCATGCGATGGGCTCCTTGTCCGGAAAGCATCCGGCGAAACAGACTGCCGTCGCATCATGTGGCGATGCGGCGAGGCAGGACGTCATCGTAAGGAGCGCGGCGCCGCAGTGAAATACACGAAGGTCTGGAAGATTTGCCTATTCCTCTCTAACTGCGTGCAAACAGCCGTCAAAACACGTCCAGGGTGCTAAATTGCGAGCCAGATTCTCTTGCCGGACAGGACCACGCAGATGAGCTTCGAGCCCCTTTTCGCCGATACGGGCGACCGTGTGCAGCGCCGCATGGTCGAGCTGCATACGCGCCTCGCGCCGAACGAGGGCGACACGCTCGCGGCGCTCGACGGCGTGCGCTTCATCCGCGTGAGCCGTCCGGTGCCGCGCATGCCGGTGTTGTACGAGCCGAGCATCGTCGTCGTGTGCCAGGGGCGCAAGCTCGGCTATCTCGGCGAGCGCTCGTTCGTGTACGACGCGCAGCAGTATCTCGTGCTGTCGGTGCCGCTGCCGTTCGAATGCGAGACCTTCGCGAGTCAGGACGAGCCGTTTCTCGCGATCTCGATCCGCGTCGATCTCGCGGTGATCGCCGAGCTCGCGATCCTGCTCGACGAGACGCTGGGTGCGCCCGTCAGCGAGCCGCTCGGCGTTGATTCGACGCCGCTCGATGCGCCGCTGGCGGATGCCGTGCTGCGGCTGCTCGAAGCGCTCGCGTCGCCGCACGACACGCGCGTGCTGGGCCCGACGATCATGCGCGAGATCGCGTATCGGGTGTTGACGGGCGCGCAGGGCGACGCGATCCGTGCAGCGCTCGTCCAGCAGCATCACTTCGGCCGCATCGCGAAGGCGTTGCGGCGCATCCATGCGGACCTGAAGGCCGATCTCGACGTCGAGACGCTCGCACGCGAGGCCGGCATGAGCCTCGCGGTGTTCCATGCGCAGTTCAAGCACGTGACGGCGACGTCGCCGATGCAGTACGTGAAGGCCGCGCGGCTGCACCAGGCACGGCTGATGATGGTGCAGGACGGGGTCGGCGCCGGTGCGGCGGCCGCGCGTGTCGGCTATGCGAGCGCATCGCAGTTCAGCCGCGAGTTCAAACGGCTGTTCGGCCGCAGCCCAGGTGACGAGGTGCGCTGGATGCGCGAAAGCGGCGCCCGGCCGGTCGCGGCAGAGGTGGATGCGTAGGGCGGCGTCGCGATCGGCCGCACGGGGCGCTCAGCGCCGCACGACCTTGCGACGCTGCGCGCTGATGCCCGCGTAGTCGGGCAGTGTGTCGACGTGCTTGCCCACGGCCTTCGCGTACAGCGGCATGAGATCCGGCAGGCGGTTCAGCAGGTCCTGGCGGCGGGCGGTGCTGTACGGGTGCGTGTAGATGAAGCCCGTCGCCTTGTTCCCGCGTGTCGCAACCGCGAGCTTGTCCCACAGCGTGATCGCCGCGCGCGGATCGAAGCCCGCACGGGCGGCGATGTCGCCGCCGATCACGTCGGCTTCGGTCTCGTCGGTCGGGTCGTAGTGGAGCGACTGCAGGCGCTCGCCGAGGTTCAGTGCCTGCGGCAGCGGCTCGCCGACGCCGAACAGCGGCGGCAGCGCGGCCGCGCGCAGTGACGTCTGCGAGGTCGCGCTGAAGTTGCTGCGCGCATGTTCGCGCAGCGCATGTGCGATGCCGTGCGCGAGCAGCACGCCGAGCTCGTCGTCGTTCAGGCGGACGCGGTCGAGCAGGCCGCCGTACACGAGCACCTTGCCGCCCGGCAGGCAGGTCAGGCGAATGTCGCGCGAGCGGATCGCGTTGACGTCCCACGCCCAGCTCTTCACGCGGTCGTTCCATTTCACCGAATACGGCGCGAGCTTCGCGACGATCGCGCGCAGGCGCTTCACGCGCGGCTGGTTCGCCGGCAGCAGGCGGTTGCTGTCGGCGGCCGCCTGCACGATCTGCGCGTATTCGTTCGCGGTGAGCTGCTCGAGCAGCGGCGACGGGATCAGCGTGCGGAAGGCAATGGCGTCGCCGTAGCGGACCTGCTGCGATGTCTGCGCATAAGCCTTCGCCGACGCGGCGGCGCCGGTCGGCTGCGCGGGTTCGGCGGTGGCCGACTGGGCAGGGGCGGCGGGCGTCGAAGTCGACGGCGGTGAAGCGGGTGCCGTGGCCGGGGAGCCCGCGGCGGCGGCAGCGGGCGCG
>NZ_VWWH01000131.1:0-14321 GCF_011753045.1 Burkholderia sp. Ap-955 | reverse complement strand
CGCCGCTGCAACTGCTGACGAGCGTGCTGCGCACCGAGGCGTCGAACGGGCAGCCGGGCGCCGGCGCGATCGTGAACGCGCTCGGCCAGGCGCTGCTCGCGTACGCGTTGCGCGCATACGGTCGGGGTGCGCGCGTGCCGTCCGGCTGGCTGGCGCTGGCGGCCGACGCGCGGCTCGGCCCGTCGGTCCAGGCCGTGTTGCAGGCGCCGGGGAAACCGTGGACGGTCGAGTCGCTCGGCGACGCCTCCGCGATGTCGCGCGCGACGTACGCACGGCATTTCCGCGAGCGAGCCGGGATGAGCGTCGGCGCGTTCGTCGCGCAGATCCGGATGATGCACGCGTGCGCGCTGCTGCAGGACACGCAGCGCGGGCAGGCGGAAATCGGGCAGGCGGTCGGCTACCAGTCCGAAGCCGCCTTCGGCAAGGCGTTTCGCGCTGTGCTCGGCACGACGCCGGGACGCTGGCGGCGGGCGCAGCGCGGCATGTAAGACTGCAAGCGAGGCTGTCGTGGCACGCGCCAAAGCTGCTACCATGCGCGAAACGCAGTTCAACGAAAACGATTTCGAACAAAAAGAAAGAGAGGGCAAAGCAATGAACCAGACCACCATCCAGCAGCCGTCGTTCGCGTTCGTGGCCGCGTCGTGGGCCGCGCTGCTCGCCGGTTTCGCGGCATTCCTGATCGGTCTCTGGAACGCCGGCATGCAGCTCAACGAGAAGGGCTACTACTTCACCGTGCTGGTGTTCGGCCTGTATGCGGCCATCTCGCTGCAGAAGAGCGTCCGCGACCGCGCGGAAGGCATTCCCGTCACCGGCATCTACTACGGCCTCAGCTGGATCGCGCTGCTGCTGTCGATCGCGCTGCTGGTCGTCGGCCTTTTCAACGCGACGCTGCAGTTGAGCGAAAAGGGCTTCTACGCGATGTCGTTCGTGCTCGCGCTGTTCGGCTCGGTCGCCGTGCAGAAGAACACGCGCGACCTGCAGAACGCGAAGCCGCGCTATCCCGACGCCGAATCGGCGCCGTCCGTCCAGGAGTGACGGCACGCGAAGCGGGCGCCTTCCAGGCCGCCCGCTTTGCGACGACGGTCGCGGGCGACCCGCATTCGCCGATGCGCGGCGGGCTCCCCGCCCATTCGTTTCATCCATGCCGGTGCGCATGACGATGGAGATATTCCGGATGCCAGACTTCACAGAAACCACGCGGCACACCCGCGCGGCGGCCCGCGCTGTGGCGGCGCAGGCCGCGCTCGTGCTGGAGACGAACAACCTGCGCGGCGGCGCGGGGCTCGTGCAGGCCGTCGACAGCCTGAAGCGCCTCGTCTCGGCGCTGTCGAGGCAGACCGTGCCGCCCGCGGCACTCGCGCAATGGATCATCACGCACGACGGCCTGCCGGCCGATGCGTGCGCGGAGATCGCCGCGCTGGCCGGCCGCCCGATCGACTTCGTCGAGATCGGCGCGAGCACCGGCTACTACGATGCGAAGAACGACGGGTTCGACCACGTCGACGCGGCCCGCTGCGACATCGTCGTGTTCGGTGATGCCGATTGCCGGCCGGCCGACGACTGGCTCGAGCACCTGCTCGCGCCGTTCGCGCGCGAAGCGGGCGATGCGCCCGCCGCGGTGGCGGGGCGCACCAGCTATGCGCCGAACGTGCTCGGCATCGCGCTGACGTCGATCGATTTCATGTATTTCCCGAGCCCGCTGCGTGACGGTGCGACGCGCAATTTCTACGCGAACAACGTCGCGTTCCGGCGCGACGTGTTCGCGCGATTCCGCTACGAGCCGCTCGGCGGCGTCTATCGCGCGCATTGCCAGGTGATGGGGCTGCGGATGCAGGCGGCTGGTGTAGCCGTCGAGTTCGCGCCGGACGCGCACACCGAACATCGGCTGCCGGACACGCAACGCGAATCGCTGAAGCTGCGCTGGATGCGCGGCGAGGACAGTGTCGGGCTGACGCCGTATCTCGTGAATGCGTACCTGCCGCGCGGATGGCAGTGGCTCGGCCGCAGCGGCCCGCTCGGCCCGTTCTGCGTGATGGCGATGCGGCTCGGCTACAGCCTGCGCGCGCTGAATCGCCAGCAGTTGCCGCAGCTTGGCGCCGTCCGCTATCTCGCGGCCGTCGGGGTCACGATCGCGGCGTCCGCCGTCGATACGCTCGGCGCGCTCGCACGCGGTTTCGGTCTCACCGGGCGCGCATCGGCCCGGCGCGATCTCGACGCGCTGTCCTATCACCGTCATTGAACCGGCGCCGCGCATCATGCGCGGCCATGACACGCCGATACCCTCCATCCATCCTGACCACGACCATGTCCTCTCTCGCCACCCGTGTTGCCTGCCTCGCCCTGTTTGCCGCCAGCGTCGGCGCCCATGCCGCGCCGGTCGACCATGCGGGACGCGGGATCTACCACTTCGCATCGCAAAGCGGCTGCCCGTTCGCGAACGCGGCCGCCGCGGACTGCAATCGCGTTGCGCTCGATGCGCCGGACGTTCACGCGAGCGTCGATACCGATGCGCACGCGATCGTCTTCTCGAGCGATGCAGCGCGCCGCACGAAGGACGTGCTCGGCGACGTGCTGCTGCAGGGCACGGGCGTCGACGGCGACGGCCGGCGCGTGCCGCTGAGCGTGCACGTGCTGCTGCGTCGCGACGGCGCGAAATGGGACCGCGACGTGTACGTCCATGCGCCCGTGCGCGGCACGTTCACCGATGTCCGGATCGATCCGTATCGCGTGCGGGTGAAGGAGGGCGACGGCGAGCGCGACGTACTCACGCCGGATGAAACGCTGGCACTGTTCGCGCATCCGTCGCTTGCATCGCGGCTCGCGCGGCATCTCGTGAAGGTGAGCGCGACCGATCCGAAGCAGCCGTCCGCGGATGACATCACGATTGGGCTTGGCGTCGGCGGCCTGACGAAGTCGGTCGCGCGTGCGAGCTTTACGTCGAACGCGCCGCACGATGCCGACGTCGATCGCGCACTCGCAGCCGGCACCTGGACGATTCGTTTCGATGCGCTGAGCAATCACATTCCGGTGTGGGTCGCCCAGCGCGAGCTGTTCCTGTTCGGCCTGGACGGCAGCGCGCTGGTGAAGGACATGCGCACGCGCGGCTTCAGGAAGAACGACCGGATCGAATTCGGCGCGCGTGACGGCAGCGGCTATCTGCGCGTGAACGGCCGCGAGGAAGCATTTGCGGGGGCGACCGCATCCGCGCACGCGTTCATGCAGGAAAGCTTCATCGGCCTGATCCTCGGATGGCGTCGCGATCCTGCCGGCGCTGCGGCGGCTGCGACGAAATCTGCGTCCGCACGAGGCGAGCCGGCATGAGCGCGGCAGGCGAACTGCCGGCGTCGCCGCAGGCAGCGCACGATGCACGCTTCGATTGTCTTGAGGCGCCCGTGCCGCACGGGGCGGCGCGGGTGCGCGCGTACCTCGTCGATCGCCTCAAGCGGGCGGCGATCCGGCAGTTGCATCGCAGTACACATGGCGAGCGCTGGGTGCTGCGCATGTACCTGATCGGCGAGGAAGCGACCGAGTGCGCGTTGCACGAGGACTGGACCGGACAGCCACCGGACTGGCTTGCGCCGCGGATCGAGCAGCACCTCGCGGACGAGCGTCGCCACGCCGCGGCGTTCGCCGATGCGCTGCGCGAGCGCGGCGTCGCGCCGTCGACTGCACCGCATGAGCCCGACTGGTTGAGCCGGCGCAAGATCATGCGATGGCGCCGGCTTGCGCAGCGGCATGCGCCGCATTTCTCGCAAGGCGTGCTCGTGCCGGCCTATGCGACGGGTCTGTGTGCGGAACAGATGGCGATGCGTGTGCTCGCGCGTCACTGCGCGACGATCGGCGATGCACATCCGTTGTACCCGCTGCTCTCGCGCGTGCTCGCCGACGAGACGCGGCATGTCCGGCTCTGCTCGGACACGCTGCGCCGTCTGGTTGCGCCGTCCGAGGCAGCGCATCTCGCCGCGTTGCTGAACGAGATCCGCGCGATCGAAGCCGGTTTCGGCGTGACGGGCGCGCTGGCGATGGTCGCGGCCGGCTGGTTCCAGTCGCTTCGTCCGCGCGCATGATGCCGCGAATCGTCTATCTCGCGACGGCCGACGCACGCGGCCACCTGATGCGCGCGCAACTGCTCGTGCATGCGCTGCGTGCGGCCGGCGCGCAGGTCGACGTGCTGACGACGTCCGATGCGGGGCAGGCGTTCCTGGCTGCGTTCGACATCGACGCGGCCGTGCTGTCCCGTCACTACGCGGTGCAGTTCGACGAACGGCAGAACATGCTGCGCGACGCGACCGATCGCAATGTCGCGCACTACGTGTTCAGGCCGACGCGCATGCCGCGTGACATCGCGCGGCTGCGTGCGATCGTCCGCGATGCCGATCTCGTGATCAACGACTCGTTTCATCCGGCGCTGCTGTTCATGGGCGCGATGCCGGGTTGGCGACGCCGCATCGTCCACGTGTACGGCGGCAGCCTGCGCCGCGCGTTGACCGCGAATTTCGACGCACGTCTGCCGCGCGCACTGGCGCGTGCATTTGCACGGATCGTCGACTGGCAGATCGATTCGGCGCGGTGCTGCATCGAACACGATTTTGCATACGATGCCGCCGATGACGTCCGGCGATCGCGCACGCATTGCCGGCTGCCGACGCCGGTGCCGATCGTCGCCGAGCGGCCGGCTTCGGAGCCGGCTGCAGCCGCCATTTATCTGAACCCGCACTTTCGCGATATCGCGCTCGCCGATGCGTTGTCCGCCGGCATGCGCGACGCGGGGCTCGCCACCCATCGCGTGGGCGAGGGCTATGCCGGGCACGACGGCTGGACCGGCGTCGACGCCGACTGGGTGACGCGCGCCGCCCATGCTCCGCTGATCGTGTCCGCACCCGGCATGGCCGCGCTGTCGATCGCACACGTGTATCACCGCCCGATCCTGCTCGTGCAGTCCGACCAGCCCGAGCAGGCGAGCAACGCCGCGCGCGTCGCGCAACTGCAGCTCGTGCATCGCGTCGTCACGTGGCGCGGCGACGCGGCCGCGTTCCGGCGGGAAGTCGGGCAAGCTGCCGCCGAACTGATGCGCCATCCCGGTACGCGGGCAGGGACGATCGCCGGCCGCGAGCACGCACGTGCGCGTGTGGACGCATGGACGTCACGCCTCCTCGCGTTGCTTCCGCACGCGAAGGTGGCCGATACGGAGACGCGATGCGAGGCGCCGGCACCACGATGAATTCGCTGTCGTTTCGTGACGATCGCCGGCCCGACATCCGGCAGATGCTGGCCGCGACGTTCGGCATGGCAGCCGGCCTCGCGATCTTCTTTCTGCTGGAGCGCAGCGTCACGCCGCGCTTCGTGTTTGCCACGTCGATCGATGTGCGGATTCCGTTCATCGCGTGGTCGTGGTTCGTCTATGTCGGCTTCTTTCCGTTCGTGATTGTGCTTGCCGCGTATGCGCGGCCGCCCGCGTTCGCCGCGTTCAAGGAGGCCGTGCTGATCGCGTTCGTGCTCGGTGTCGTGTGTTTCCTGCTGTTTCCGGAGGCCGTGCCGCGGCCCGACGTCGCGGAGATCGGCAACACGTTCGTGCGTCACCGTCTCGCGCGCATGTGGCAGCTCGATCTCGCGGCCAATGGCTTTCCGAGCCTGCATGTCGCGGTGACGTGCCTTGCCTGCCGGATGCTGGCGGACCGGCGACGGCTCGTGACCGTGGCGGTCGGCCTGCTGATCTGCACGTCGACGCTGACGCTCAAGCAGCATACGGTGGCCGATGTGCTGGGCGGCGTGGCACTCGCGATGGTCAGTGCGCTGTGGGTCGAGCGGCGATCGCTGCGCGGGAGGCTCGCGTGACGGATACCCGTGTTCACCAAGCCGGGCCGAATGCCGGGCTTGCGCGGTTCGTGCCCGATCCGGCGTTGTTTCGCGTGAGCGCATCGCGCGTCGGCGCAGCGCTGGCAGGTGACTGGCTGATGATCGCCGCCGCGTTCGCGGTTGCGATCGTGTTTGCGCATCCGCTCGTGTACGCGTTGGCAGCGATCGTGATCGCGCGCAGCCAGCTTGCGCTCGCGGTCATGATGCACGAAGGTGCGCACGGTTTGCTGGCGCGGAACCGGCGCGCCAACGACGCGCTGGGCCAACTGTTCGCGGCCGGCCCGCTGTGGTTGTCGCTGCGGACGTATCGTGCCGGCCATCTGAAACACCATCGCGCACCGATGGAGCCGGACGATCCCGTCGCGCTGCTGTTCGGCGTGCACGACTATCCGGTGACGCGCCGGCGGTTGATCGGTCGCCTGCTCGCGTACGCATGCGGGATCGGCTACGTGACGAGCGTCGTGAAGCTGGCCCGCGGCGAGTTTGCGCATGCAATGCCGAAGGTCGGGAAGTCGCGTGCGTACGCCGCGTGGGAAGTCGCGTCGATGCTGGCCGGCAACGGTGTGCTGTTCGGCGCGCTCGCATGGGCTGGACATCCGCTGCTGTACGTCACGTTGTGGATCGTGCCGTCCGTCACGCTGCTGCCGCTCGCCGGGCAGGTACGCGCGATCTTCGAGCATGCGGGGCTGCCGGCCTGTGCCGACCAGAGCCGCAACGCGCGCACGATCGTCCGGCGTTCGTGGCAGACGTTCCTGTTCGGCCCGCACGCGATTCATTTTCATATCGAACATCACCTGTTCGCGCGGATGCCGTTCCATCAACTGCCGGTCGTGCATCGGCAGCTTGCGGAGCGGCGGTTGTTGCCCGACGGCAATCTGTATGCGGGATATGGTGACGTACTGCGCGACGTGAGCGTGCGCTGATGCACGGGCGGGGCATGGTGCGTGCCCTGTCCGGTAGCGGAGTCGGGAGGGTGCGGCTGAGTGTGTTGCCGACATCGCCGGGATGCCGCGCATTGATACAGATGCGACAGACGCAAAAAAGCCTCCACTTGGGAGGCTTTAATTTGCACTATCAAAGATAGTTGGTAGGGTGGGAGGGACTCGAACCCTCGACTCTCTGATTAAAAGTCAGATACTCTAACCAACTGAGTTACCACCCCACGTTCTTGAAACCTGTCGGTTCGTTGCTTCAACAACTTGGGCAACGACCCGAAGAGCAAAAGATTATAGCGACGGACTGTCGGGCTGTCAACAACCCGCCGCGATAATTATTTGATCGTCTCGAGCTTGCCCTGCGCGGTCTGCGCAGCGTTCGACCCGGCGTACTGCGACACGACCTGCTCGAACGTCTTCTTCGCGGCCGCCTTCTGGCCTTGTTCGAGCTGGTTCGTGCCGATTGCCACCAGGGCGTCGGCTGCGCGCGGATGCTGCGGGAACTTGCTGACGATCCCTTGCCACGTTGCAGTCGAACCGCGGTAGTCGCGCAGCGCGTATTGCGCATTGCCGTACCAGTACTGCGCGGTCGGCTGGTAGGGGCTCTGCGGATACTTCGCGATGAACGCGCGGAACGAAGCCGCGGCCGCCTTGAAGTTGCCGTTGCGGAACTGCTGCTGCGCCGCACTGAGCGCATCCGTTTCACCCGGCTGCACGGTGCCTTCGACACCATCGATCGTCGCCTGCTGCGGCTCGAACTTCTTGAGCCGCGTGTCGAGATCCTGGTAGTACTCCTTCTGCTGCCGCTCGAGCGTCGTCAGCCGGTTCGTCAGGTCCTCGTTCTCGCCGCGCAGCGTCGCGACCTGCTGGTTCAGCTGGTCGAGACGGCCGGATTGATCGAGGATCGTACGCTGGGCGGCGGACAACTGGCTCGCCAGGTTGTCGGTTTTGCTGCGCAGATCGAGCACGGCGCGGCGCGCTTCGTTGTCGTCGAACACGCCGGCGTGCGCCGGCGCGGCCGACCACGCCGCGCCGGCGACGCAGAATGCTGCAGCAATGCGCAGCAGGGATACACGGTGCGTCATACGGCGATTCTTCCGTTACTTACTGTTGGTAGACGAGGTCGGCGCGACGGTTCTGCGCCCACGATGCTTCGTCGTGACCCGCTGCCTGCGGCTTTTCCTTGCCGAGGCTCACGGCTTCCATTTGCGAATCGTTCACGCCGAGCAGTGCCATCGCACGACGGACGGCTTCCGCACGCTTCTGGCCCAGCGCGAGGTTGTACTCGCTCGTGCCGCGTTCGTCGGTGTTGCCCTGGATCAGCACATGGCGCTGCGGGTGGCTCTTCAGGTACTGAGCGTGCTGCTGCATCAGCGGCTGGTACTCGTCCTTCACCGAATAGCTGTCGAAGTCGAAGTAGATGCTGCGCTTCGCGAGCGGGCTGTTCGGGTCGTTCAGCGGATCGACGTTCACTTGCGCGACGTTGTCGGCGCTCGGCTGCGTGCTGACCGCACCCGCGTTGTTTGCCTTGTCGTCGAGCTTCACGCCCGACTTGCACGCTGCGAGCGCGCTGATCATCATCACGGCCAGGGCCAGACGAGCCTTATTCGACATCATGTTTACTCTCCTTGTGGTCATTGCATGAAGGGCCCCCACGACGGCTCACGAACGGAGCCGCCCTGGACGGACAGGATTTGCGGCGGCGCGCTGCCGTCGGAGGGCACTGCTGCCAGAACATTGCGACCACCCGACTGGGTAGCGTACAGAACGTACTGGCCGTTTGCCGCGAAGCTCGGCGATTCGTCGCGATTCGTATTCGTGATGGCGTTCGCCGCGCCGCTCTGCAGATCCTGAACGTACAGCTTGAAGCCCCCACCCGTGCGGGAGATGTAAGCGAGCAGCTTGCCGTCCGGGCTGATGCGCGGACTCGTGTTGTAGCTGCCGGTGAAAGTCACGCGCTGCGCGGCACCGGCGCTTTCACCCTGTGCCGGCATCCGGTAGATCTGCGGCGCGCCGCCGCGATCGCTCGTGAAGTAGATCCAGCGGCCGTCCGGCGAGTAGAACGGCTCGGTGTCGATCGAGCTGCTCTGCGTGAGGCGGCGCAGGCCGCCGCCCGTCGAGTTGACCGTATAGATTTGCGTATTGCCCGTCAGCGACAGCGCGACGGCCAGCGTGTTGCTGTCCGGCGACCACGCCGGTGCGCTGTTGTTGCCCTTCTGGTCGGAGACGATGTAGCGACGGCCGGTCGGCAGGTCGTGGATGTAGACGATCGGCTTCTTGCGCTCGAACGAGACATACGCGACCTTCGTGCCGCTCGGCGACCAGGACGGCGAGATGATCGGTTCGGTGCTCGACAGCGCGATGCGCGCGTTCTGGCCGTCCGAATCCGAGATCTGCAGCTGGTAGCGGTTACCGGTCTTGATCACGTACGACAGGCGCGTGGCGAACACGCCGCGCACGCCGAGCAGCTTCTGGTAGATGTAGTCGGCAATCTTGTGGCCGGCCGTGCGCAGCGTGGTGTCGGTGGCCGTCAGGGACAGGCCGCCGAGGCTTTGCTGCTTCACGGTGTCGTACAGGATGAAGTTGACCTTGTACTGACCGTTCGCCTCGCGATTTACGCTGCCGGCGACGAACGCATTCGCGCCCTTGGCCTTCCATGCGCCGAGATCGACCGATGCGCTCTCCGGCACGGGCGTGCTGCCCGCGTCGATGTTGGTGAATTTGCCGCTGCGGGCGAGGTCGGCGCGGACGATCGACGTGACCTGCTGCGGCAGGTTCGCCTCATTCGCGAAATTCGCCGTGGCGATGGGGAACTGGGTCGACCCGACACCGGTGATCAGCACGTTGACCTGGGCGTTAGCGGCGCTGCCCGCCGTAATCAGACACGAGGCCACGAGTGCCCTGAAACCTAGCTTTGTCATCAAACTCATGCTTGTTGCTTCCCGTATGGCTTGGATCGCTGCGCAACGGCAGAGACAGTAAAAATACCCGATTCGTTCCCGCCCGACAGCGACGCCCGGAGTGTAAGCGCATTTCTTTTCACTCCGCCGCCTTGAAGGTAATCGTAATGTCCGACGGGGTACGACCGTTAGAATCGGGCGGCAAGGGGACCGACGCGTGGATCGCATTCACCACGGCTTGATCCCACCCCGAATTCCCGCTGGAGCGGGAAACCGATGCGCTCAATACGTCACCGGACGGCGTGCACCGAATCTTGACGACGGTGGTCAGGCCTGCTCGCTCGCCGCCCCAAACGATGTTCGGTTTGACGCGGCGGCGCACCTTGTCGGCATAGCCGGGCGTCGCGGCATTGCCGCCTGAGCCCGTGCCCGTGCCGCTTTTCGCGAGGCCTTCGCCGCCGCCTTCACCGGCGCCGGACAGGCCCTGCATCTGTGCCAGGCGTGCGCTGCGCTCGCGGTCGAGCTTCGCGTTCGCTGCCGCACTGGCTTTCGCGCGCGCCGCGGCTTCGGCCTTCGCCTTGGCCTGGGCTTCCGCCTTTGCCTTCGCGGCTGCGTCGGCCTTCGCCTTCGCCGCCTGCTGCGCTTCGAGCTGCGCCTGCTTCTGCTGCTGGAGTTTCTGCTGTTCGAGCTTCTGCTGCTCGGCGAGCTGCTGTTGCTTGAGCTTGTCGGCCTGCTTCTGCTTGTCGCGCTCCGCGGCCTTCTGCGCGGCGAGTGCGGCTGCCTGCTGCGCCGCGAGCTGCGCGCGCCGGGCTTCCTCTTCCTGCTTGGCCTTCAGTTGCTGCGCGCGGCGCTGCTGCTCGAGCAGCGCTTCACGCGCGGCCGCTTCCTGCTGCCGCTTCTTCTGCTGCAGCGCGATGTCGGCCTGTTCGTCGCGCACCGGGGGCGCGGGCGGCGCGACCTTCACGGGCGGCGCGGGTGTGACAACGGGCCGCGGCGCGGGGACATCGGGCACTTCGGTCCACAGCTCGGCTTCGGCGCCGGCCGGCGTGCTGTTCTGCCACTGCACGCCGTGATACAGAAACAGCGCGAGCAGCACGTGCATCAGCGCGGCGAGCGCGAATGCGCGCCAGGTGCCGCGCTCGCGGGGAGGCTGAGGCGGGTAGGCGGAGCTGCGCGTGGATTGCTGCCGGTTCATTGCGATTTGACGAGGAGGCCGACGCGCTTGACGCCGCGCGCCTTCAGATCGGACATCACGGTCATGACGGCATCGTACTGCACGGTCTTGTCGGCCGCGATCACGACCGGCTGGTCGGGATGGTCAGCCTGCCGGGCTACGATGAAGCTGTCGAGCTCGGCCTTCGACATCGTGTCTTCCTGGGTCGCGCCCGAGTCGCCCTTGTACTTGACGCTCATCGTGCGATCGGCCTTGATGTTGACGACGACGGGCGGCGTCTGCTCCTGCGGCGCCGCGTTGCCGACGGTCGGCAGGTTGATGATCGACGGGGCGACGAGCGGTGCGGTGACCATGAAGATCACCAGCAGCACCAGCATCACGTCGATGTACGGCACGACGTTGATGTCGGCCATTGCGCGGCGCGAGCGGCCGCCACGCATGCTGGATCGGATGGGGCTTCCTGCCATGGCGCGCTCCTTACTGGGCCTGACGCTGCAGGATGTTCGAGAACTCTTCGATGAAGGTCTCGAAGCGGATCGCGAGGCGATCGATGTCGTGCGCGTAGCGGTTGTATGCGACCACCGCCGGAATCGCGGCGAACAGGCCGATCGCGGTGGCGACGAGCGCCTCGGCGATGCCCGGCGCGACGTTCGCCAGCGTGGCCTGCTGCACGTTCGCGAGACCGCGGAACGAGTTCATGATCCCCCAGACCGTGCCGAACAGACCGATGTACGGGCTGACCGAGCCGACCGACGCGAGGAACGCGAGGTTCGCTTCGAGCACGTCCATCTCACGCTGGAACGACGCGCGCATCGCGCGGCGCGCACCGTCGAGCACGAGGCCCGGATCGCTGATGCGCTTTTCCTTCGCCTTCAGGAATTCGCGCATGCCCGATTCGAAGATCCGCTCGAGTGCGCCGATCGTGTGGCGGTTGTTGGCTGCGCTCTGATACAGCGCCTGCAGGTCGCCGCCCGACCAGAAATCCTTCTCGAAGCGTTCGGTCTGCGCGCGTGCGCGGCGGATCGCAAACCACTTGCGGAAGATGAAGGTCCACGACATCAGCGACAGCAGCAGCAGCAGCCCCATCACGGCCTGGGCCAGCACGCTCGCGTTGAGGACGAGGGAAATGATCGACAGGTCTTGAGAAGTGTTCATAGAGGTTTGAGTAACGTCCCTTCGGGGCGCCCGGTATGCGTGTGGCGCGGCGCGCCGGCCATGCCTGGCGCCGAACCTTGCTTAGTATCGAATCAGAAACGCAAGTTCATAGGCTTCGTCTAAACGGCGCTCATGCGAGCTTCGTTGACAGTGCAGTCTGCCCGTCGTTGATGACGGGCCCGCGCTGCAGCGCGTCGAGCACGGCCGGCGGGATGGCCGCGGGCCGGATGCCGGTACGGTCGACGCAGCCGAGACGGATGTGTCCGGCCACGAGCAGCGTGTCGCCGCACCAGGCTTCCTGCGCGAATTCCACCGATGCGCGGCCGATGCGTCCGGGCCGGCTCGTGATCGCCAGCGTGTCGTCGAGTCGCGCCGGGGCGCGGTAGTCGAGCGACGTGCTGCGGACGACGAAGATCGCGTCGGTATCGTCGGCGAGCTGGCGCTGGTCGATGCCGCATGCGCGCAGCCACTCGGTGCGGGCACGTTCGAAGAACTTCAGGTAGTTGGCATAGAAGACGATGCCGCCTGCGTCGGTATCCTCGTAGTACACGCGCACCGGCCAGATGAAGCCGGAGGGCGCTTCCGGGGAGCGGGTAGGCTGGGTCATGGCGCGCATTCTACCGGAAGGCAAGAGCCTGATTCGTAACCGATTCGTAACGGAATGTAGTATGCCGTAGCACACCGCGGGCCGGCCCGGAAGGGCCGGGCCCGCGTGGCTTCAGCCGCGGTGGACGGTCGGGCCGCCGGGGGCTTGGGCGATCGGCATCAGCTCGATCGTGTTGACGTTGACATGCGCCGGGCGCGTCGCGATCCAGTAGATCGTGTCGGCGATGTCCTCGGGCATCAGCGGCTGGACGTTGTTGTAGACGTTCGCCGCTTTGGCGTCGTCGCCGCGATAGCGGACGTTCGAGAATTCGGTGCCGCCGCAGAGGCCCGGCTCGATGTCGGTGACGCGCAGCGGCGTGCCGAGCAGGTCCGCGCGCAGGTTCAGGCTGAATTGTCTGACGAAAGCCTTGGTCGCGCCGTAGACGTTCCCGCCCGCATAAGGGTACGAACCCGCGACCGAGCCGAGATTGAAGATGTGGCCGCGGCCGCGATCGATCATGCCGGGCAGCAATGCGTGGGTGACCGTGACGAGCCCCGTGCAGTTCGTGTCGATCATCGTGTGCCATTCGTCGAGGCTGGCCTTTTGGGCCGGTTCGACGCCGAGTGCAAGGCCGGCGTTGTTGACGAGCACGTCGAGCGCGGCGAATTCGGCGGGGAGGGCGGCCGGCACGGCCTCGACGGCCGCACGATCGCGTACGTCGAGCTCGAGCGGCAGAAGGGAATCGCCGAGCTCGGCGGCGAGTGCATCGAGACGATCCTTGCGGCGCGCGGTCGCGACGACGCGGTGGCCTCCCTTGACGAAGGCACGGGCGATGGCGGCGCCGAAGCCGGCGGACGCGCCTGTGACGAACACGATCATTGCTGCTCCTGGTCGATGACAAAATAGCGAGTGATATCCCGCAAGCCTACTGAGATTGCCGCACCGCGGCAAGGCGGCAAAGCGTTCCCGCACGGGCGCGTAGAGTCTGGCCCCAATTGCTTCCGGCGCACTGCCGTGCGGTTGCCTATTCATGACGCATCCAATACACTAACGCGCTCATCACCCCTGCGTGACTGGCGATAGAACCCTTCGGGTTCAAGGTGGAGCATCCCACCGTGAAGCGCGGGGCGCCGTTTTTGCCGTTCGCCTGGGCAGCCGTTGTGCGCCGTCGCGTGCATCGCCGGTGGCTGTCCTGCCTCGCGTCATCCGGATTCTTCCGCCACGTCGAGCTGGTCCCGCCAGCAGCGCACCGTACTCGGCCGCTCCGGTCAACCTGTACACACTTAACGGAAACCGTATGTTTGACAGAGCCCAAAGCACCATTGCGAACGTCGATCCCGAAATCTTTGCCGCGATCGAGCAGGAAAACCGCCGCCAGGAAGATCACATCGAGCTGATCGCGTCGGAAAACTACACGAGCCCGGCGGTGATGGCCGCACAGGGCTCGCAACTCACGAACAAGTACGCCGAAGGCTATCCGGGCAAGCGCTACTACGGCGGCTGCGAATACGTGGATGTGGTCGAGCAGCTGGCGATCGACCGCGTGAAGCAGCTGTTCGGCGCGGAAGCCGCGAACGTGCAGCCGAATTCGGGTTCGCAGGCGAACCAGGGCGTGTTCTTCGCGATGCTCAAGCCGGGCGACACGATCATGGGCATGAGCCTCGCGCATGGCGGCCACCTGACGCACGGCTCGCCCGTGAACATGTCGGGCAAGT